>NZ_JBLZRT010000095.1:0-15491 GCF_048564745.1 Microcystis sp. | reverse complement strand
CGAAATAAGCTCCCGCCCAAAAATAGGGTTTGTTGTCGAAATACTTTGCCGCCAAATCCGGAAATTCTTGTCTAATTAAGCGACTACTAACTGTTTTAAGGTTAGCGATTAGTTTGGTCCATGATTGTAATTAGTTGATATCCTAGGCAGTAAGTGTTATAATTTAACTATACATCACGCTCACGAAAGACAGTGATAACGCTTACCTACCAGTACAAACTAAAGGTAAACAGACAACAGGAACAGGAGATAATCCACATTCTTGATGTTTGCAAAAGCGTTTATAATTACGCTCTTTCAGAACGGAAAGATTGGTTAAACTCTCGAAAGTGTCTTGCGGATCACTGTTCGCTAGTTTCCGAGTACATAATTCCTGCGGATGAACCCTATCCTAATTACTTCGTTCAAGCTAAAAATCTAACGGAAGCTAAAAAAGTTTACCCGATATTAAAGACGGTTAACGCTCAAGTTTTACAGCAAGTCTTAAAAACTTTAGATAAGGCGTTTAACCAGATGAAATCGAAAGGCTTCGGCTTTCCTAGATTCAAGAAAAAGATGCGGAGTTTTGTTTTTCCTGCGCTGTCAAAAAACTTTCTAGGTGATGAATACTTAAGTTTTCCACAATTGGGAAAAATTCGGATTAGGAAATCTAGGAAGTACCCGTCTGGGTTCGAGCCTAAACAAGCTCGAATTATCCGCAAAGCGTCGGGATTTTACGTTTCGGTTTCCTTCCAATCTACGGAATTAGTTCCCGATATGACAGTTGGGAAGACCTGTTTAGGAATCGACGTGGGAATTGAAAGTTTTGTCGCTACTTCACTAGGAGATTTAATCAAAGCCCCTCGATTTTTGTTGAAAGTACAGAGTAAGCTTAAATTGCTACAAAGACGCTTAAAACATAAAGTCAAAGGCTCAAACAATTGGTTAAAACTCCAGGAGAAGATAGCAAGATTACACGAAAAAGTGGCTAATACTCGTAGAGATTGGCACTTTAAGTTAGCTCATTACCTTTGTGATCTTGCTGATAATATCTTTGTCGAAGATATTAACTTCATTTCCTGGTCTAGAGGGATCGTTAGAAAACAATCTCTAGATTCGGGCATCGGTAGTTTTATTAATGAGATACTACCGTTTGTTGTTTGGAAACGGGGGAAATATTATCTTAAGGTTGATAAAAACGGAACTTCGCAAGAGTGTCCTAATTGTGGCGCGATTACCGGCAAAAAGTCGTTATCGGAAAGAGTTCACCGGTGTGATTCTTGCGGCCACATTGAACCAAGAGATACGGCATCAGCGAAGGTAATTGAGAACCGAGGAAAAAATGCGGTCGGACTGACCGTGTTAGAAAACGCTCGCGGAGGCGATTTGACGGGGATCGACCGGTTAAACCAGGTCGATCTAGTTAAAAGCCTAAGAACCGAGAATCCCCCGCTACACCGCGCGAGCGGTTAGCGGGGGAGAGTCAAAATTAGAATGATTAAACCCCAACCATAACCCCGCCTCGATAGCCGATAACCGATCGCTAAACATGGATCCATCTTTCGCCCTTACCCTGCAAATTGTCATCACTGTGGTGGCGGGGATTACAGCCCAAGTCATTGCCGAATACCTGAAAGTTCCCAGTATTGTCTTCCTGCTCATTTTTGGGATTGCTTTAGGGTCCGATGGTTGGGAAATTTTACACCCCCAAAGTCTGGGAATTGGTTTAGAAGTCCTTGTTGCTCTCTCTGTGGCGATTATCCTATTTGAAGGCGGTTTAAGCCTAAGCGGACGGGAATTAGGGCGAGTTTCTGGCAGTTTACGCAATCTTGTCACCCTCGGTACTTCCATCACTCTCATCGGTGGCGGTATGGCAGCCCACTGGTTGGGGGAATTTCCTTGGCCGATCGCATTTCTTTACGCTTCTTTAGTGGTGGTAACTGGTCCGACGGTGATCGGACCTTTGCTGAAGCAAGTAGCCGTGGATCGGCGGGTGGCGACGCTTTTAGAAGGAGAAGGGGTATTAATCGACCCTGTGGGCGCAATTTTAGCCGTAGTGGTGCTAAATACGATTATTGATAGTCATGCCCGCCCCATGGAAATCATCACCGGTTTAACCCTGCGTTTAGGCATCGGGGCGGCGATCGGCATTGCTGGAGGCGGATTGTTAAGTTTTATTATAAAAACTTGCAATTTTCTGACTTTTGAGTTAAAGAATCTCGTGGTTTTAGCCGGAGTCTGGGGATTATTTGGTTTATCACAATTTAGTCGCAGTGAATCGGGGTTAATGGCGGTAGTAATGGCGGGAATCGTGCTAAAAGCGGCGGCCGTTCCCGATGAGCGGTTATTAAGGCGTTTTAAGGGTCAATTAACCACTCTTTGCGTGTCGGTACTGTTTATTTTACTAGCGGCGGATCTTTCGATCGCCAGTGTCATCGCGTTGGGTTGGGGCAGCGTCCTGACGGTGTTAGTCTTGATGTTGGTGGTGCGTCCCCTGAGTGTGGCTCTGTGTACCCTAAAAAGTGACCTAAATTGGCGACATAAGCTATTTATCGCTTGGGTTGCCCCTAGGGGAATCGTTTCCGCCTCTGTAGCTTCTTTATTTGCCATTTTACTCACCCGTGCCGGTATTAATGGCGGTGAAGCGATCAAAGCTTTAGTCTTTTTAACAATTTTAATGACCGTTTTTATTCAGGGATTAACGGCGCGTTGGGTGGCAAAAGGGCTAAAAATCACTTCTTCTGCGGCAACAGGGGCAGTAATCGTCGGTTGTAATCCCCTAGGTCGCTTAATCGGTTGTTTATTCCAAGAACAAGGGGAAACCGTGGTTTTAATCGATACGGATGCCGCAGCCTGTCAGCAAGCAAAAGAAGACGGTTTGACGGTGCTGCAGAGTAGCGCTCTTGATACAAAAATACTACAAGAAGCTGGCATCGAATCCATGGGGACTTTTCTAGTTTTGACTAATAATAGCGAGGTTAATCTGGTTTTAGCCCAAAGAGCCGGGGAGGAGTTTCATCCTCCCCGGGTGTTGGCTGCCTTTGCGGGAACCCCTAACCCAGATAAAAATAAGGTTAATCAGGTTTTTCTCCCTAGTTTTGCGGTCAAGGAATGGAATCAGTATTTAGACGATAATCAGATTAAATTGGGTAAAACTATCTTTAAAGGCAATGATTTGAGCGAACAACAGACCAGATTAACTAAATTAATTGAAAATGGCGAACTGCTGCCCCTACTATTGCGTCGCGATAATTCCCTACAGGTAGTAACAGAAAGGGAAGAATGGCGCACAGGAGACGAATTAATCTATATTCTGCGCGATTTACGCCCACAACTGCTTAAACGTCTTTCTGGCACTGTCAGAACCCGTTTATCTTTAGAAATCTTACCCGAAGTGGAAATCGCCACCAGTAGATAACTTGAGACTGTTCTATACTATTCAGTGGATTTAACGGGTTCAGGGCTTAAAATAAGCAA
Source organism: Microcystis sp. (assembly GCF_048564745.1). NCBI lineage: Bacteria > Bacillati > Cyanobacteriota > Cyanophyceae > Chroococcales > Microcystaceae > Microcystis > Microcystis sp. The sequence continues at coordinate 12,035 of NZ_JBLZRT010000095.1, read as the reverse complement.
CTGCCGACCGGCGCTAGATTTAGCGACACCTAGCAGTACGGGATGTTCAGTTTTGGGGGCATCTTGGGGTAAAGCACGAAAAAGGTACAGCCATCCCCCTCTTTCCAGTAATAATCGCCAGACGCGATCTTGCTCCGTATCGGTTAGGTTGCGCTGTTGAATAATGCGGGCTAAATTAGGATCACCAATGAGACTCTGCTGATCTTCGGGCGTTAGGGCTTCAAAAAGGGGCTGATTGGGGTCAAGATCCCCTGCTTCTTTACCTAAAATGAGCAGTTCCTTGGCACTAATCAGGGTGACAACGGGGAGAGTAGAAGTGGGATTCACCGCATCTCGACGGGCATCCTTTAAACCTTGATCCCGGGCAAGATGGAAGATGAGTAAGAGAATCCAACTCAGGAGAATCAGTTCCGAAGCGAGAGGAAGGGTTAACTGACGCTGAAAGCGGGGACGAGGAGCATAGGGTATTTTTCGGCGATTGCGTTGGTTTTGTCTTTTCAGTTGCCAATTTTTCAGTCTAGTGAGCCACTGTTGATATTGCCAGTGAAGGAAAGCAAGACAAAGGGTGGAAAGCTGAAAAAGTATAGGAATCAGAAGGGCAATAATCAGGGTGTTAGCAATACTTTGAGGCGTACCAAAGAAGACTTGAAGAGGGAGTAATAAGAAGGATTCAACCGGAAAATCGAGGCTGGTGATACCGAGTTGGTAATAGGCAAAGTATGCCCAACGATAGACCCAACCTGTATAGTACAATCCCGCACCAATGAGACCGGCGGCACTGGCAAGATTGAGGAGAATCGTCGGGGGAGAAGGAGTCGTCACAGGGGGCTACTAACGCTAAAAAAGAACGCTAAAATTAAAGTTATTATAGATGATCATTGTAGGGCGAGTTATGGTCAGACGTTTAGAAATTTTATCCGGTATAGCTTTAGTTTTTTTGGGATTTTTGACTGTTTCTAGTATCGCTCAAGCACCCACCCTCGAAGCGGCTTTACCACGATTAGCAAATATTACGTTACAAAATGGCAGAGATTATAAGGGGGTGACGTTAACTCAGTTCGATCGCCCTCAGCGTCGGATTTCTTTTAAGCAAGGGGGTAAGGAGTTTAATCTACCCATTGCCCAAGTGACACAATTAACCTTAGAGGGAGAAACCATCATCAGTATTCCCGAAAACCCGATAATTGTGATTCAGGGAGAGGACAAGCGATGTGGTTCGGTTTATGCTCTACCGCGCCGTTTTGAGCATTTGAGTTTGGTGGAAAAGCAAAAGCGTAAGCAGGTAGAGATTAACTTATCAGATTTGCCTCCACAGATGCAAAGAGATTTAACTCAGCAAGGGGCTTATGGTTATGTGTTGAAACAGTTAGAATTTGCTAATGGCGAGTTAAAAGCGGCAGGAGTGTTGCGTTGTCGGGCAAATTAATCAGCAAAATTATGTCAATAAAAATCAGTATCAGGATTTTTAGGATTAAGGGATTAACAGGATTAGGTGACTTGTGAAGAGTCTATAATTAAAGGATAAAAAGACTATAATATCCATCCTGAAAATCCTCCAATCCTCAAAATCCTGATACTGGCATTGAGGATTAAGGGATTAACAGGATTAGGTGACTTGTGAAGAGTCTATAATTAAAGGATCATAAAGAATATTATATCTATCCTGAAAATCCTCCAATCCTCAAAATCCTGATACTGGCATTGAGGATTAAAGGATTAACAGGATTAGGTGACTTGTGAAAAGTCTATAATTAAAGGATGCAGGGAATATGATATCTATCCTGAACATTCTCAAATCCTCAAAATCCTGATACTGGCATTATGGAATTAGACGAAATCACCTATAAAATTATTGGTTGTTGTATGAAAATCCATCGAACACTGGGGAATGGGTTTCAAGAAGTCATCTATCAAAGATGTCTCGATATTGAATTAGGAAAAACAGGATTAACCTTTGAAAGAGAAAAAGAACAACTTATCTTTTATGAAGGAATACAAGTCGGAACAAGACGCGCTGATTTTACCGTAGAAGGAAAAGTCATTGTCGAATTAAAAGCGGTAATTCGCCTAGAAGCTGTCCATCTTGCACAAGCAAAAAATTACGTCGTTGCTTATAATTTTCCTGTTGGTCTATTAATTAACTTTGGCGCAACGAGTTTAGAATACAAAAAGATATTTAATAATAGATAACAAATATCAGTATCAGGATTTAGAGGATTAAGGGATTAACAAGATTAAGTTATTGGCAAGGAGTAGATAATTAAAGGATCATAAAGAACATTATATCTATCCTGAAAATCCTCAAATCCTCAAAATCCTGATACTGGGATTGAGGATTAAGGGATTAACAAGATTAAGTTATTGGCAAGGAGTAGATAATTAAAGGATCATAAAGAACATTATATCTATCCTGAAAATCCTCAAATCCTCAAAATCCTGATACTGGGATTGAGAATTAAGGGATTAACAGGATTAGGTTATTGGCAAGGAGTAGATAATTAAAGGATGCAGGGAATAGGACACCCACCCTCAACCCCATCCTGAAAATCCTCCAATCCTCAAAATCCTGATACTGGCATTGAGAATTAAGGGATTAACAGGATTAGGTGACTTGTGAAGAGTCTATAATTAAAAGATGCAGGGAATAGGACACCCACCCTCAACCCCATCCTGAGATCAGGATTTTTAGGATTAAGGGATTAACAGGATTAGGTGACTTGTGAAGAGTCTATAATTAAAGGATCATAAAGAATATTATATCTATCCTGAAAATCCTCCAATCCTCAAAATCCTGATACTGGCATTGTTGAGATAATATAAAGAATCATTTGAGTCTGGCGAGGGGAAGCAATGAAGACAGGTTTAGGGATCTTACTCAGTCTAGGGCTAGTCGTAACAGCGCCGCATTTGACGGTTATAGCTTCCCCCCTATTAGTGCAGACGGATTTACGTCAAGAAGCTGATCGACTTTATCAAGAAGGATTTGAATTGTTCCAGTTGGGAACATTAGAAGGCTATCAGGGGGCATTGGGGAAGTGGCAACAGGCGTTAAAGCTTTATCAACAACTTGATAGCAAATTAGAGCAAGCCGTCGTCCTCATCAGTTTAGGGCGTATCTATGATGATTTAGGAGAAAAACAGAAGGCATTAGACTACTTCCAACAGGCTTTACCCTTATGGCGGGCGGTGGGCGTTGCCGAAGGCACGCAAAGCGCACGCACAGTGGAAGCCGTTACTCTCAATAATATTGGTGGTGTCTATTCAGATTTAGGGGAGAAACAGAAGGCATTAGACTACTACCAACAGGCTTTACCCTTATCACGGGCGGTGGGAGATCGCGCAGGGGAAGCAGTAACCTTAGACAATATTGGTTACTTATTGCAACAACAAAACCAACCTCAACTAGGGATTATCTTCTACAAACAATCGGTTAACGTCTATGAAACTCTCAGAGGCGATATTAAAGGACTCCCCAAAGAATTGCAACAAACCTACACCGAAACTGTTGCCAATACTTACCGCCGTTTAGCTGACTTGCTGCTGCAACAAGACCGCATTCTGGAAGCGCAACGGGTGTTAGACTTGTTGAAAGTACAGGAATTAGACGATTATTTGCGGGGAGTGCGCGGTAATACAAATACAGAACAGGGAGTTCCCAAACTACCGCCAGAACAAAAAATAGACGAGGGAATTGAGGCAATTGTTAATAAAGCAGTAGAAATTGGCCAAGAAATCAGCCAACTGCAAGAACGACAAAAACTCAACGGCAAACTAACTCCCTCAGAAGAACAACGTCTCGCCCAACTCTGGAAACAACAGGAACAAATTGTGGCTGAGTTTAATAAATTTATCGAAAGTCCAGAAGTTTTAGCCTTAATTAACCAACTCAAACCCCAAACCCGTTCCGCCGATCTCCTGAATAATTTAGACAATTTAATTGGCTTATCTGATAATCTCAAAAAACTCCAACAAAATGCCGTCCTTATCTACCCAATTATCTTTGATGACCGCTTAGAAATCATCCTCACCACTGCCGATTCTACTCCCGTCCGCCACACCGTAAAAGTCAGCAAAAAAGAACTAAACGAAACTATTCGCGCTTTCCGGGAAGCCTTACAAAATCCTAATCTGGATGCCAAAAAGCCAGCCCAACAGCTTTATGAATGGCTGATTAAACCCCTAGAAAATAACCTAAAAACTGCCGATGCAAAAACGATTATTTATGCTCCTGACGGACAACTGCGCTACATTCCTCTGGCGGCTTTATACGACGGCAAACAGTGGTTAATTGAACGCTACCTGGTTAATAATATTACGGCAGCATCCCTGACTGATTTTAATACCAAACCCGAACCGAAAATGCAAATTTTAGCGGCGGCATTCGTCAAGGGCAGCTATCAGTTTCGACATGAAGGACAAGACTTCAAATTTAATGGTTTGCCTTTTGCGGGTATAGAGGTAGATAAATTAGCACAGACCGTTTCTCCTACTACTAAATACTTCGATAAAGACTTCAATCAAACAATTATTCCCCTACTGGATAGCTATACTGTCGTCCATTTTGCCACCCATGCAGCCTTTGTGGTGGGAACTCCAGAACAGTCTTTTGTTCTTTTTGGAGATGGGACAGTTGTGACTCTACAAACAATGAAAAACTGGCGGTTTAAAAATATTGATTTAATTGTTTTGAGTGCTTGCGAGACAGGTTTAGGGGGTAATTACGGCACAGGAATCGAAATTTTAGGGTTAGGATATCGACTACAAACCGCAGGTGCAAGGGCAGTTATTGCCTCTTTATGGAGTGTTGATGATGGCGGTACACAAGCTTTGATGAATGCTTTTTATGCTGCTTTGAGGACGGGTAAATTGAGTAAAGCAGCGGCATTACAACAGGCACAAATTGCCTTGATTACCAGTAATAACCCAACCAATGAGCAGCGGCGTGGTAGTATTAGAATAGAACCTATTGAAGGAGTGCCATCGGACGTAGCAAATCGCCTCAGCCATCCCCGTTACTGGGCTCCTTTTATTCTCATTGGCAATGGATTATAATCAGTTATCAGTTATCAGTTATCAGTTATCAGTTATCAGTTATCAGATAAATCTTTAAAATCCTGCTCAAAAATGCTATGATCAGTTTGTAGTTGCGCTTTAGTACCCCACTCTCAAGAACAATTCTCAATCATGACAGTCCAAGATATTACAATTGCCAAAATTCGTCAACTTCCAGAGTCATTAGTTGAAGAAGTGAATGACTTTATTGATTTCCTTACCTTAAAGTACAATCAGCAGTTTTCTGATTTCGTAGAAATCGCAGAATCTGATTTTTCAGATTATTTGTCAAATCTAGAAGATTATGAGGAAAAATTAGCTCGTGGCGAAATCAAATGGTAGCGTTATTCGTGGTGATGTGGTTTTGTGCGACCTCAACCCCGTCATTAGCACAGAACAGTCAGGAATTAGACCTGTAATCATCATACAAATTGATCGAGCTAATTTAGAAACAGCGTTAAGAACAATTCTAGGTTTACTTTAAGAAAATCACTATTCTAAGTATTCTAAGCCTATGTCTAATTCATCTCTAGAACAAGACCTAAAAACTTATCAAGATTTGATCGCCATTCTCCAAGAGCATACTACACCAACAGAAGCCGAAATTCTTAATATTTTACTAGCCCGCGATCGCATTCAAACTAAGCTAACAGAAACCTATTTAATCCCTGATAATATCCTAAATATTCTCCAAGAATTAGACAATATTCTTAGGAAAAAACAAGCCACAATCGCCCCAACAATCGCCAAATTACGTCCCGATTTTAATCCCGATACTAAAAATTGGTGGTGGCTACTTGAAGTCCCTAAAATTGATTCTCCTTGGCATAAATACGATTTATTGGCAAATGGAGCTTCTGTTACTTTCTTGACAATTTCTTTAGGATTAATTGGTGAAATTGGCTCGCGGTTTCTTTCAGGGGGAAGCGATATTTTGGGAGGTGTTTTAGTCAGTTTTCAAAGTATATTAACCTTACTTGCCGCAGGAGGAATCTTAACTAAAACTGGACAAGAAACTGGAAAAAACTTACTGACACGCTTTGGGATTCAAGAACAATACTGGCAAGAAATTGGCGCTGGTTTATCTTTTTTATTAATGCTGAGTATTTGGGGATTAAGACTCTCTTTACCAACTGTAGCCACCTGGTATAATCATTGGGGTTGGAGTCATTATGAAAAGGGAGATTTGAGCAGTGCAGAAGAAGATTATCAACGAGCCTTGTCTTTAAATCCAGATGACGCTGAGGCACATTTTAACTTAGGATTACTCTACGAAGAATTACAGGATTTTGATTTAGCTAGAAAAGAATATATACTAGCTATACAAGGAGGAGAAATAACTACCGCTATTAATAATCTAGCTCGATTACATATTCTCCATAAAAACTATCCTGCTGCTGTTCACCTCTTACTTAAAGCCCAATCTGAGGCAAAATTAGATCAAGAAACCCAATTTGCTATCTGGAAAAATTTAGGTTGGGCGAGGCTAAAACAAGGAGATATTCCAGGGGCAGAAACAGCTTTATCAGAAGCGATTAAATTAGATAAAAATAGTGCTGCCCCCCACTGTTTACTAGCGCAGGTAAGAGAAGCCCAAAATAACCAAACAGAGGCCTTAAAAGAATGGGAAACCTGTAATCAATACGCTAACAGCTTAAATCCTGACGAAGATAGCTGGAGAATACAAGCACAACAATGTCTAGCAAACCGGGAGAAACAAAAATGCTCACCAAAACCCAACTCATCCTATTAGGATTAACCACAGGAATGCTGACCCTATTTTTAGAAAGTGCTAAAGGGATAGCCTTACCTGCTAGAATTGAATCAACAACTGGTATCGTCAAGCTAAAAAGACAAAATTGGACTGAATTTAAACCCGTTTCTATTAATACAGAATTAAACAAAGGCGATCAAATTTTTCCTCTTCAGGGTGTTAGGGTGACAGTATTATGTCCCGATTTACAACAACGCCCAGTTAGTTCAGGTGTACCCTCTGGACTAAAGACAATTTGCCCCATCTGGGAAGCGTTAAAAGCCAAAAATCCCCCACCCCCGGGTTCTTTAGGGGGAACAAATGCACTCATTCCCTATCTCATTTCACCCCGTCACACCCTGATACTGACAGATACCCCCATTTTGCGCTGGAATGAAGTTTCCCGAACGAGATATTACACAATAAAAGTTATGGATTCACAGGGGATTATCTGGGAAAAGCAAGTTTCTCAAACCCAAATTTCCTATCCCGGAACACCAGTTTTTCGGCCCGGTATTCCTTATTCTGTGACAATTCAAACCGATGGGGGACAGTCTTCCGAGCAAGATAAAGCTTCTAAAATAGAATTCATCAGGTTACATTCCTCAGAAGTTGCAACTATACAGGCCGAAGTTAATAAAATAGAACAATTAAATATAAATAAGCAAACTAAAGCATTAATATTAGCCGATTTTTATGGAACTTATACCCTACCGACTTCAACTTTTAATAACTATGTTTTATCCTCCAAATCCCTAGCAACTTATCATCTTACCAGTGAAGCGATCACTATTCTAGAAACTACCATCAAACAGGGGCAAAATTCAGCAATCATTGAGAGAAGCTTAGCTGATTTGTACTGGCAAATTGGCCTAGCTAATCTAGCTACCAATCATTATCTAAAAGCGATAGAATTAGCTCAGATACCAGAACAATTAGAAGAAAAAACCTTGGCTCAATTTGGTTTAGGAGAAGTTTATGCCGCTTTAGGAGATAATAATCAAGCCAAGATTTGGTATAGTAAAGCCAGAGAAGGTTATCTAGCTTTAGGCGATTCTGCAAGGGCTAACTTTGTGATCCAATTAATAGAAAGCTTGCCTTAAGTTAAAAAAAGAGTAGTCTAGCTGTTGCGGGTTTTGTCTTGAGTCAACTTCTCGGGTTGTTGCCCCAAGTCGGGGTATCCAAGAAGACTGGCGCCCCAGGAGCATCAGCTAACAGAGCTTGTAAGTAGGTAGGCGTTAAAAATTATCAGATGCCCCCCTTATTAAGGGGTATCCCCCCGCCTATCGGCACCCCCCTTATCAAGGGGGGCAGGGGGGATCGGCACCCCCCTTATCAAGGGGGGACTAAGGGGGGATCGAACCTAAAATCCATTTTTAATTTAATCATAACCAGCTACTTAGCAGCTTGTTATCGCCCTTCCAGAAGTTCAGGAAGAGCGATAACCCGAAACTCTCAACCACGGACAAAACCCTTTCAAGTCTATCAATGGCTAGGTGGGGTGAAGACAATCAAACCCGACAGCAACCCCGAAAATCGTGTCAGAATAGATCATTGTAGTCACTGATTATCTTTGAGAAAAATATTTATATGTTAGGACGGGACAACTACGATTTAATCATTGTCGGGGGCGGTATAGTCGGAACCACCCTAGCGGTGGCCTTAAAAAATACAGGATTAAATATCGCTATGATCGAGGAACGTCCCCTGGAGGTGGCCGCCTCCCGTCGTCAAGCTTATGCCCTCTCGTTGATGTCGAGCCGGATTTTTACAGGCTTGGGTATCTGGGATAAAATATCGCCCAGTATCGGTAAATTTCGTCATATTCGCCTTTCTGATGCCGATTTTCCGATTTTTGTCCCCTTTGTGGTCGATGAGCTAAAAACCGATTATTTGGGCTATGTGGGCGAACATCAAGTGATTTTAACCGCCCTGCACAAGGCCAGCCAAGATTGCGATCGCATTGACTGGTTATCCCCTGCTAAAGTGTTAGAAGTGGAGTACGGAGCAGAAACAGCCACTGTCACCCTGGAAGAAGCCGGTCAAACCCGAAAAATCACCACAAAATTAGTCATCGGGGCCGATGGAGCCAGATCCGCTATCCGGCAAGGGGCGCAAATTCAAACCAAAGGTTGGAAATATTGGCAATCCTGTGTCGCTTTCACCATTAAACATCAACTCGATCGCAACGATACCGCCTTTGAAAGATTTTGGCCCACCGGTCCGATGGGCATTTTACCGCTCCAGGGTAATCGCTGTCAGATCGTTTGGACAAATCCCCATGAAGAAGCGAAAAAACTGCAAGAAATGCCCGAAGCGGAATTTATCAAGAAATTAGAGGCATATACGGGGGGATTACTGGGAAAAATAGCATTAGTTAGCCCCCGCGCTCTCTTTCCCGTACAGTTAATGCAGAGTGATACCTATGTTAAACCCCGACTGGCTTTAATTGGTGATGCCGCTCACTGTTGTCATCCCGTCGGTGGTCAAGGTTTAAATTTAGGCATTCGCGACGCAGCCGCTTTAGCGCAGGTATTAAAGGAAGCAGTGGAAAAGCAAGAAGATATAGGAGCGCTTTCTACCCTAAAATCCTACGAAAAATGGCGTAGATCGGAGAATTTAGCGATTTTAGGCTTCACGGATTTTCTAGATCGCCTGTTCTCCAATAACTGGCCGCCTATCGTTGTCATCCGTCGTCTCGGATTGGCAATGATGCGCGGTTTCCCCCCGTTGAAATTGTTTGCCCTGCAATTAATGACGGGATTAAAAGGACGTATTCCCCAATTAGCTAGATAGCCGGCCACTAATTCCGGGGATGGGGGAGAAAGGAAGAAAAAAAAAGCTTGCAAAATGCTGCGATTATCGCTATGATGGTTAAGGTTCAATATCGGGGCGTAGCGCAGCTTGGTAGCGCACTACTTTGGGGTAGTAGGGGTCGTGGGTTCGAATCCCGCCGCTCCGATTTCAGAAAAACAGAGAGTCAGGTAGGGATGCACCCAATCCCTACTTTGTCCTGTTTACTCGAAATTTTCTTAATTTATCAGCCTTTCTGATCAAGTTAGTTCACCATTAGGATCACTGCTGTAGTAGAAAATGTCTAATCAAATATCAGCTTACGGTTCCTGGAAATCACCGATTACCTCCGATCTAATTGTGGCAGAATCGATTAGTCTTGGCGGTGTAACTCTAGATGGAGAAGATATTTATTGGTTAGAAGGCAGACCACAGGAAAAGGGGCGAAATGTTTTAGTTAAATTAAACCCCGACGGCACAACTACAGACATCACTCCAGGGCCTTTTAATGTGCGAACTCGTGTCCATGAATACGGGGGAGGTTCCTATCTAATTGTTGCCGGAACTATCTATTTTTGTAATTTTGCTGACCAAAGAATTTATCGCCAAACTGCTGATAGTTTACCCCAACCTCTAACCCCAGAAAATTCCTGTCGTTATGCGGATTTAATTCTCGATGAATTTGGCAATCGTTTAATCTGTATTTGTGAAGATCATAGCCAAAAAGATCGGGAACCAGTTAATAGTATTGTCAGCATCGATGTGGATACAGGAAACATAGAAACTTTAGTATCAGGCGATGATTTTTATACCTCTCCTCGCTTAAGTGCCGATGGTTCTCGATTAGCTTGGATTAGTTGGAATCATCCCAATATGCCCTGGGATAGTTCTTTTCTCTGGGTGGCGGATATTAATAATCTTTATTTGACTAATATTCGGGTTGTTGCTGGTGGTGAAAATGAGTCAGTGTGTGAACCGCGCTGGTCCGCCGATAAACAGTTATATTTTACCAGTGATCGCAATGATTTCTGGAACTTTTATTGCTTTAAACACGATGAACAAATAGAAGCGGTTCTCAAACCCATCGAGGCTGAATTTGCCTATCCTCATTGGGTTTTTGGTTTATCTAACTACGGTTTTGCTGGGGAATCCCAGATTATTTGTAGCTATACAAAAGATGGTCGTTGTTATTTAGGAAGTATCGATACTGTTAATCGAGAATTTCAAGAAATTATTACTGCTGATACTAACATTTCTTCCCTACAAGTTAGCGATAACAAAATAGTTTTTATTGGCGGTTCTTTCAGGGAAATAACGGCGGTTATCTCAGTGGATTTAGCCACAGGAACTAGAGAAGTTCTCAAATCTTCCAGTAATTTAACTATTTCTAGCGATTATTTCTCGATTCCGGAAATGCTCGCTTTTCCCACCAGTCAGGGACTAACGGCCTATGCTTGGTATTATCCCCCCAAAAACCCCGATTATACCGCCCCCAATGGCGAATTACCGCCCCTTTTAGTCAAAAGTCACGGTGGACCGACGGCTGCGGCGACCTCTAGTTTAAGTTTGCGGGTGCAATACTGGACCAGTCGCGGTTTTGGCTATCTGGATGTTAATTATGGCGGTAGTACGGGTTATGGTCGTCAATATCGTCAGCGTTTGCAGGGAAATTGGGGAATTGTCGATGTGGAAGACTGCATCAACGGGGCAAAATATTTGGTTAATCAGGGATTAGTCGATGGGGAAAGATTGGCAATTTCTGGAGGCAGCGCCGGTGGTTATACAACTTTAGCGGCCTTAACTTTTCATGATACTTTTAAAGCAGGAGCTAGTTATTACGGAGTTAGTGATTTAGAGGTTTTAGCCACCGATACCCATAAATTCGAGTCGAGATATTTAGATAAATTGGTGGGACGCTATCCTGAAGAAAAGGAAATTTACTATCAGCGATCGCCTATTCATTTTACCAGTCAGTTATCCTGTCCAGTGATCTTTTTCCAAGGTTTAGAAGACCGAGTGGTTCCACCCAATCAAGCGGAAATGATGGTAGAAGCTTTAAAAGCGAAAGGTTTACCCGTCGCTTACGTTCCCTTTGCGGGAGAACAACACGGATTTCGTCAAGCTGAATCGATAAAACGAGCATTAGATGCAGAATTTTATTTTTATTCCCGTCTCTTTGGTTTTACTCCTGCTGATAATTTAGAACCCGTAGAAATTAAGTAATCGTGCAAAGTTAATTTCCTAGGTCAGTAATCGGTGAACAGCAGATCTAGACCTAATATTATCTAAAGACTAAGGCTCTACCGAACCTGTCATGCAAAACTATCAACAACTTATGCTTGTAAAGCTTGTACAATAGGGCTTTCAGTTTTTGTTAGATTGATATTTATCAACTTTAGAGCATTGCTGGACAGAGAGGGAGCTTAAGGAATTTTCT
>NZ_JBLZRT010000094.1:0-5345 GCF_048564745.1 Microcystis sp. | reverse complement strand
TTTTATGGGCAGATATTTTAAAACTGTCTCTTGAAGCTAATTATGATGATTATCTTGAAAAAAAATGATAATTAGACAGAAGTTCTCTTGTTCACATAGAGAACTTTATCTTCTTTTGTTTTCAAAATGAGAATTGCTGGTAGGGACGAATTGCCTTCGCCCCTACAATAATAATTATTAACGGTATTAGTGGAGGATTGTTGATTACTTCCCTCTAGTTTTTTCGGCCCAAACTTTGCTGGGTAATCCCCAAACATAGATGAAACCTTCGGCAGCTTTATGATCAAATTGATCCTCGGCTCCGTAGGTAGCTAAATCGGGAGAATAGATAGAATTGACTGACTGACGACCGACCACTTTAGCGTTACCTTTAAACAGTTTCACTCGCACCGATCCCGTTACCTGTTCTTGGGTTTTGAGGATAAAAGCATCGATCGCTTCCTTTAAGGGACTGTACCACAATCCTTTATAAATTAACTGTCCGTAGGTCTCTTCAATTCCCCGTTTATATTGGGTAACATCTCCAGTTAAAGTCAAACTTTCTAAGTCCCGGTGAGCGTCAATTAAAACTAATAAAGCCGGGGCCTCGTAAATTTCTCGGGATTTAATTCCCACTACCCGGTTTTCGATCATATCTAACCGACCAACACCGTGTTTACCCACTAGGTCATTTAATTGACTAATTAGCGTGACAGAATCGAGATTTTCTCCGTTTAAACTGATAGGAATCCCCTGATTAAAACCAATATCGACGTATTCCGGCTCGTTGGGAGTATCGGCGATCGCTTTGGTCATTAGATAGATTTCTTCCGGGGGTTCCGTCATCGGATCTTCCAAAGGACCTGCTTCAATACTGCGCCCCAACAGGTTACGATCGATACTAAAAGGCGAGGATTTTTTCACGGGAGACTCAATCCCGAATTTTTCCCCGTAGGCGATGGTTTCTTCCCGGCTCATGCCCCATTCCCTGGCGGGAGCGAGAACTTTTAAACTAGGATTGAGGGCCATAATGCCCACATCAAAACGCACTTGATCGTTACCTTTGCCGGTGCAACCGTGAGCGACGGCATCGGCCCCGTATTTCTCGGCGGCCTCTACTAATAATTTAGCAATTAGAGGACGAGCCAGGGCGGTAGAAAGGGGATAACGATTTTCGTAGAGAGCATTAGCTTGAATTGAGGGAAAAGCGTATTCTTTGACGAATTCTTCCTGAGCATTGACTACTAAGGATTCGATCGCTCCGCAGCGCAGGGCTTTTTCTTGAATCGGTCCTAATTCGTCTCCTTGTCCTAAATCGGCGGCTAGGGTAATCACTTCTTCTACTCCCCATTCCTGTTTGAGATAGGGAATACAGACGGAAGTATCGACTCCTCCGGAATAAGCTAAAACCACTCTCTTGGCGCGTCCCATAATTTTTTCACCTAAAAACGACTAATTGATTACTCTTTTAAGTTTATTATATATCTTGGGGATTGGATGCTTCTTTTTTAATGCTTTTTTGTTTAGTTTTTGATGAAGAAAAGGAATAGGAAGTCACGAGTAGAGAGCCAAAACTAAACGGGCAACCAGCCGCTATTTACGTTTACTGGCAGGACGACGGGAGGATTTTTTCGGAGCGGTATTTTGGGGATTATCGTTAGTTTTATCTTTAAATATTGGAATAGTAAAATGAAACTGACTGCCGTGATTTTTGCCCCTAGATTCTGCCCAAATTTCGCCGCCCCAACCATTAACGATCTGACGACAGATAGCCAATCCTAACCCAGTTCCCCCGGCACTGCGTCGCAGGGCCCCCTCCTCTTGGTAAAAGCGATCAAAAACCTGTTCTAAACGATTGGGTTCGATCCCGCGTCCGGTGTCAGAAATCGTCACTTCTAGAGTTTTTGATTTTCCCAAAGCGACTTCGATCGAGACATTTCCCTCGCGACCGGTAAACTTACAGGCATTATCGAGAAGTTTGGAGAGTAATTCCACTAACCACTCGCCATCGGCTAAAACAAAGGGCAGATTAGGGGGGACAAGATTAATAATTTTTGGGTTTTCGTTGTCGAGATTGCGGGCGTGAACATGACTGATGGCTAATTCCACACATTCCGATAAGGATAAAGCTTCAGGATTCCAATTAACCCGGCCACTTTCTAACCTGGAAAGAGTTAAAAAATCTTGGATTAATTTACGCATTCGTTCCGCATCTTTCAGGGCAGTATCAAGCATAATTTGGCGTATTTCCGCCGGCATATCCGGTTCCGAGGCCAAACTTTCTAGACAGACTTGAATGGTGGACAGGGGGGTGCGTAATTCGTGGCCGGTAATGGCGACTAAATTAGAACGAGTGCGATCGAGGGCGGCTAATTGTTCATTTAAATCCTGTAAATTAGCGTAGGCTTCGGCTTGAATGAGGGCGACTCCGATTTGAGTGGCCACCGCATCCACCAGGGCGACATCCTCGCTTTTCCAAGTGGTGGTATAGGGTCCACAGTGATGCAGTTCCAACATTCCCAAGAGACGACTTTGGTAAAAAATCGGCACTAATAACCAAGAATAGATGGAACATTCCCGCACCAGATTTTGAATGGAATCCCCGGGGAGACGGGGATCGTGAATAGCGTCTTCGATTTTTAGGGATTCTCTCAATTCCAGCGCTTCCTGAAAAAGAGGATTATTTTTCAGAGGCCATTTTTGTCCTTTGATGGAACTAATGCCGGAGTTTAAAAATTCGTGTTCGATGGTGGCGTTAATGTCGGCTTCCTTACAACGATAGACCACGCAGCGACAGACTCCCAATCCCTGCCCCAATTTCCGCACTGCCACCTGGAGGATATCTTCCGGATCGAGGGAACGACGGATCGCCGCTGTTACCGAGTTGATCAGTCTTTCTTTGTGTTCTTTCGATGCCAGGGAACGATTGGCTTTCAGCAGTTTATACTGTCCCGCTTGCAAATAAGTGACCAATCGCTGGACAAAGGGATCCGGTTCCTCTTGATGATCCCTGTCCGTCAGTTCACAGATCAGGTATTCTTCTTGAGCGCGCCTAATTTTGTCCGCCAGTTCGGGACGATAATCGAGAATATGATTTAAAAGAATTTGGGCGGCCTGTTGACTCACATGGCGATCACTCGTCCAAATCCCCTCAAAACGGCGATTATTATCCATAGCTGCCCTATTTTCCCCTTCGGCTACCAGATGGGTTCGTTCCCGACAGATCAAACAACTAGCATAATGGCGACCGATAACCACTAGATGCCATTCTTGGGCTAAACTGTCATCCGGTTGAAAAGCGATCGTCTCGTAAACGTCGGAACTATGCTTAAAATCGGTTTCTGGGGCGGACAAAACATAAACTTGCCCGCTTTTGTGGGCAATGCGTCGATAGCGATGGGCCTCTTGACGATAAAAGCGCTCACGCTGAAAACTGGCAATCACTAATGGTTGATCGTCTTCCGCTAAAACCTGATCCTCCATGGCGTGGGATAGCGCGGTCAGGGATGCTTTGAAGTACATCTGCGATCGCCATTGGGGGAGTAACTGCAACAGTTCTGTTAAAACAGAAGTTGATCTGCTCATCGATGATCTGTTTCGAGTCGAGTGTGACTAGCAAGCGCAATAGAGGGAACTAGCAATTTCTCCCTTGACCCTATCCTACAGGCTCAAGGGGACAAGAGGTGAGATCGTGATGGCCAGAAATTTAAACCGAGTGATGCCAAAAGTGAGCGAAATTATTCTAGTTAACTAGAGGTTGCTGAATAAATCTAAAAACCTTGTTGGGTAAGACTTTTAGACTTTTGGGAAATCAAAAAGTGCCAGCCATTGGTAGGGATCGAGGGGAAATTTTAGGGACTTTTTCCCTGAAAATTAGGGAATTTATCAGATGAAAAGGGGTACAACCCTACACCCTACACCCCACACCCTGCCACCACGAGAAACTTTTTGCCGCAAACCCTAACTAGATGTAGGCAACTTTCATTGCCCAAACGATCAGCGCAATAATACTGCCGATGACGATAATCGACGATATCGCCACTACTACCGGTTTATCGGCTCCCTCGAATTTCATAATGCCACGATTTAAGTCTGACATTGCCCTTAACTCCTTTTCATGAGATGGATGTGGAAAGTATGAGACACTTTAGGATCATAAATTAGCGAACTCTCATCTATCCGTGTTATTAGAAATTGGTATCATTCGGCTGTCTTTAATCATTCTAGGCGTTCTTTTCGCCCTTGGCCTTCTCCTGGAGGCTATTTTAAGAATTGTCTTCGGGTTCGGTAATCCGCTTATTTACAAAGCTGATGCCGAAATTGGCTATCTTTTGGCTCCTAATCAACAAACGCGCCGGTTTTCCAATTTTATCGCCGTTAATCAGTATTCGATGCGGAGCGATCCGATTACACCCCAACGGCCCCCGGAGACGACGAGAATCATGTTAATCGGTGATTCGATCGCTAATGGCTCCTGGTGGACAGATCAAAAAGAGACCATTGCTGCTTTAATCGCCAAAAATTTAGGACAGAATCTGACGGGTTCAGTGGAGGTTCTCAATGCTTCCGCTAATTCGTGGGGACCGCGCAATCAATTGGCCTATCTGCGACGTTTCGGCACCTTTGAATCTCAGGTGATTGTGTTATTAATGAACACCGATGATCTGTTCGCTTTAGCTCCTAGTTCGGCGGTGGTGGGACGAGAAATTAATTATCCCGCTCGCCGGCCGGCTTTAGCTTTAATCGAATTGTATGATCGATATTTTAAGCGTTATCCTCCCCTGCCACAAGTGCAGGAAGCGGGCGATCGAGTGGGCAATAATTTAACCGCTCTTGCCCAAATTAAAGCCCTTGCTCAGGCTAATCAATCCCCTTTAATTATCGCTATTACTCCCCTCATTCGCGAAGCTCAAAAACAGGGGCGAGATTATGAATTGAAATCCCGTCAAAGACTAGCGGATTTCACCAGCAACCAGCAGATTTTTTATCTAGATTTTCTGCCCATTTTTCAAGCCCATCCTACTCCTGATTCCCTCTATATCGATAATATTCATCTTAGTCGAGACGGTAACGAGTTAATTAGTCAAAAACTGACCGAGGCAATCAAAAAAGTCTTTTAATTAGGGTTGCCTGAAAAAGTTTGTTGCTGGGCGCATAATTCAGTTATCAGTTATCATTTATCAGTTAAGTAGGTAGGTATTAAAAACTTTCAGATCCCCCCGCCTATCGGCACCCCCCTTATCAAGGGGGCTATCCATTAGTCACATCTTTCTTAACATAAAATTTGACAAAAAGAGAAAAGTGTGCAAGATGGCTCAAGGAGGTTCTATGGGGGAACTAATTTGATGAGATAGTTTCCAAGTCTG
>NZ_JBLZRT010000093.1:0-12246 GCF_048564745.1 Microcystis sp. | reverse complement strand
TGCGAAGGTTACATGATATCAGCCAGACTTGGAAACTATCTCATCAAATTAGTCCCCCCATAGAACCCCCTTGAGCCATCTTGCACACTTTTCTCTTTTTGTCAAATTTTATGTTAAGAAAGATGTGACTAATGGATAGCTTATCAAGGGGGGAAGGGGGGATCAAACCTAAAATCCATTTTTAATTTAATTATAACCAGCTACTTAGTTTGGCTCTAGGTTTTAAAAACTCCACACAAGAAGATTCCTATCACAAATCAGCAACCCCAGAAATCTATTATGACCGCACAAACCCCGCTATTGCTCTCCGTTCTCTACGAGGAAGATTTTGTTCTCTGGACAGAAAAAACCGCCGAACTTTTAAAGCGAAAAGAGTTTGACGGAGTGGACTGGGAAAATCTGATCGAGGAAGTGGAGTGCATGGGGAGAAGCGAGCGCCAGGCCGTCGAAAGTTTATTAACTCAACTATTGATTCATCTTTTAAAACTGAGTTATTGGACAACGGAAAGAGAACGAAACGCGCGTCATTGGCTGGGAGAGATAGCCACTTTTCGAGTGCAACTGAAAAAAAAGATCAAAACCCCAACGCTAAAAAATCATGCCATTAATTCCTTTGGGGAGGCCTATTCAGACGCAAGACAAACCCTAATTGATGGGAGAATTGTCGATAAAAATATAATTCCCCTAGAGTCTATATTCACTCTCGAACAAGTATTAGACGGGGATTGGTTCCCCATCGATATCTCACCTTTTTTTACGGAAAGTTGAGAGCCACTGATAGTTAGTTCGAGGTTATCTCAAAATAATCTGGAGGACGAGCTTTTCCCTCATGTCTGACGTTTATCTAATTGCTGGCCCCAATGGTTCCGGGAAAACCACCGTCGCTAAAAAAATTTTACCCAACTTTTTAGGCGTTATCGAGTACGTTAACGCCGATGAAATTGCCGCCGGACTCTCACCTTTTAATCCTGAGTCGGTTGCTATCCAAGCAGGACGGTTGATGTTAGAAAGACTGATAACACTGAAGTGCCAAGGAATAGATTTTGCCTTTGAAAGCACCCTGGCAGCCCGACATTTTGCCCGTTTTTTGAGAGACTGTCGCAGTTCTGGCTATAGGCTCAATCTTATTTATTTTTGGCTACAAAGTCCACAATTAGCTTTAGAGAGAGTTCACAGAAGGGTAGCCAGTGGCGGTCATAATATTCCTGAAGATGTGGTTCGTCGTCGTTATGAGCGGGGACGTATTAACCTCATGCAGTTGTATTTACCTTTATGCGATACTTGGGTGATCTATGATAATTCTGGGGATGAGCCGCACTTAGTTGCTGCGTTAGGATTTAATCAACCTCCTATTATTTATAACCCAGACACCTTCCGAATCATTACCAGAAACTAAAATGAATGAACCCACCTTAACGGAACTGCATCAGAAAATCGATACAGGTGTTAGAGTCGCAATCGCAGAAGCAATTGAGAGACACCGCCTCTTAGGAGAGTCTATCAGCATTTTCAAAGATGGCCAAATTGTCACCTTAACAGCCGCCCAAATTCCGCCAAAACTTGCCAAAAAAACGGAAGTGTAAAAAATTGGTTGACTGTCTCAAATTTCACTATTCATAGAAACAGTTTCACCTATCCGAGGGATTTATATAGGGCTTGCTGAATAAATGTGAAATATAGACGAGGTAAGGGTTTTAGGGTTCTGTTTTGCTCTCACGGGTGCAAGATTTTGAGAGAATCTTCGTTTAAAACCTTGCGTCTTCATCGGCCCGTGTCCTGTAGGGGCGAAGCATTCGGGCAATAACCTATCAGTGAAACCGTAGATTTTCTATCCGAATGCTTCGCCCGTACTTTTTCAGCAGACCCTATATAGATGTCGGTTTTAGCAAATTCCCGTTACGAAAATCAAAACTACATAGTATAATAGTACTGTTCTTTACCTTTCGAGGTATAAATTATGTTAACAGAAAATCAAAAAAACCTTTTACGATGGATAGTCAAAGAAGTACGGGCTGGTCATCTTCCCGAGGGCAATATTTTGTGGGGTTGTCAGGTTTTCAACGGCCCTAGTTGGCCAAATTACACGGGTTCTGATAGCTGTCCTGAGGTCGAATTCTCAGAGCTCGCTACATTACAAGACCATCGTTATATTAAGTGGCAAAGAATAGCCTCGGATGAATACAAGGGCGCTCTAAGAGGAGAAGCTTATGAAGCGGTTGATTCTAACTTTGCTGAACCCGCCATCAGCAGCCAAAAGGTTTACGCGAAAAACTATTACAACCATGTAGAAACTATGACAGAAAATAAAGGAAACGTCAACATCAGCGGCGTACAGGGAAACGTGAGCGGAATTGCCGCCGCAGGCGAAAACCAAACCATGACCGGGGTTGCACTCGGACAAATTAGCGGTGTGGTCACGAACAGCATCGGTCAACTGCAATCGACGAATACCCCTGAAGCAACTCAACTGGCCACACTGCTCGAACAGCTTCAATCTGCGATCAAAAATGAATCCCACCTAGCGCCGGAAGATAAAGCGGAGGCGATGGAACAGGTCAAAACCCTGGCAGAAGCAGGACAGAAACCCGAAGATAATGCACTCCAAAAAGCGGCAAAAACTGCTTTGAAAATTCTCAAAGGAACGATTGCTGGTTTGCCCGATGCTGCCAAACTGGCCGAGTCATGTGCAAAACTGCTCCCCGCAATCGCTACTTTGCTATCACTTTCTTAGATTGGCTAAATCTCCCCCAATCTCTTTACTGTTGCCTCTTGCCCCTTGCATGAGTGCCTCATCTCAACAAGCAATTCAAATGCGCGGGCAGCTTAATTGTCTTCTAGCTTCGTAGAGGATGACAGCAGTAGCGATCGCAACATTTAAAGATTCCACACCACCAAAGAGGGGAATTTTCACCGTTTCATCGGCTAAAGCCGCTAATTGGGGCGATAAACCGGCTCCTTCATTGCCTAATAATATTAAAGTCGGACGGGTAAAATCAATCTCCCAGTGGTTTTTGGTGGCTGTGGGTAAAGTCGCGATCGCTTTTACCCCCTGTGCTTGATATTTTTTCACTAAAGCCGATAAATCCGATTCTACCACCAGGGGCGATCGAAACCATTCCCCCGCCGAACTGCGGATCACTTTGGGGTTATCGATTTCGACGCTATCGAGACTTAACCAGATACCCTGTACCTCTGTAGCCACGGCAGTGCGGATAATAGTGCCGAGATTACCCGGATCCTGCAATCTTTCCAAAACTAAGCCCAATTGTAGCGGATTTTGGGGGACTGGATGAAGGTGATCACGGGCAATAGTGGTAATCACACCATCGGGATTAACCGTTGTCGCTAGGGAAGCGAGGACTTCCGGGGAAACTATCTCGACTCGTTTCGCCTGATTTTGAAGCTTCTCCGCTAATTCTCCCTGTCTTTGCTGCCACTTTTCAGTATAACAAACCGTTTCTAGGGAACAATTCAGGGCTAAAGCCGTCTCTAGTAAGTGCGTTCCCTCAATTAAGGACAAATTCTGCTCCTGTCGCTCTCTAGTGCGGTGTAGCTTGCGAATTTGCTTGATTAAAGGGTTTTGAACACTGCTAATCATAGCCAATCGGATTTTTCACCCCGCTAGGGCTGCCCTAAATAACTACGTTTTGAGGGAGATAATGCGGAACTCGGGACTTGAACCCGAAAGTCTTTGCAGACACTAGAACCTGAATCTAGCGCGTCTACCAATTCCGCCAGTTCCGCGTTTTTCTTTCACAATCTTTTATTATACTATCGGACAATCCATAAGTCAAGATAGTTCAGATAATTAAGACAAAAATCGTTTTTCGGGGTAGAATCACCGATAATTCGTTCAAAAATCTGATAAGATGCAGTCTAATTTTACCGAAGCTTTCCTTAGCCAAGACTCCCAACCAAGATAAATGAATCATCCTATGACCATCGATACCGAGCATCCCTATTTAGAAATTCAAGGTCGTCACTCTCTCAAGGGTGAAGTTAAGATCAGTGGTGCCAAAAATGCCGCTCTAGTGATTATGGCGGGTGCTTTACTCTGCTCCGACGAGTGCCAGATTGGTAATGTACCTGCCCTGGCCGATATCGAGCGGATGAGTCAAATTCTCTCGGCTTTGGGCGTGCAAGTCCGTCGCACCGGAGATAGACTAGAGATTGATGGCAGAGACCTCAAACAAGCTCAAGCGCCCTACGATCTCGTCTCCCAGTTGCGGGCCAGTTTTTTTGCCATTGGACCGATTTTAGCCCGTTTAGGAGAAGCAAAAGTTCCCCTCCCCGGCGGCTGCGCCATTGGGGCCAGACCAGTGGATCTGCACGTTAGAGGCCTACAGTCAATGGGTGCAGATGTATTAATTGACGGCGGCATGGTACACGCCCGCGTTAAGGGTAATGGTCGTCTGAAAGGGGCGAATATTTATCTGGATTATCCCAGTGTGGGAGCGACGGAAACCCTAATGATGGCGGCGACTTTAGCAGAAGGGGAAACCATTCTCGGCAATGCAGCCCAGGAGCCGGAGGTGATTGATTTAGCCGATTTTTGTGTTTCCATGGGGGCAAAAATTCGCGGTGCTGGGACCAATACAATTGTCATCGAGGGAGTTTCCCGTCTGCACAGTACCGATTACAGTATCATTCCCGATCGCATTGAAGCCGGGACTTTACTGATAGCCGGGGCGATTACCCGCTCAGAAATTAGTCTTTATCCCGTGATTCCCAGCCATTTAGCTTCGGTAATTGCCAAACTGCACGAAATCGGTCCGGAAGTGGTGGAAGATGGACCCAATCGTCTGCGGATTATCCCTAGAGACTTAAAAGCCACCGATATCGAAACCCTGCCCTATCCCGGTTTTCCCACGGATATGCAGGCCCAATTTATGGCTCTGTTAACTTTAACCGAGGGCAGTAGCGTGGTTAATGAGACGGTTTTTGAAAATCGTCTGCGTCATGTGGCCGAATTAAAGCGTCTGGGAGCAGATATCAAGGTCAAAGGAAATGTGGCTTTAGTGCGCGGTGTGCCTTTCCTCTCCGGAGCGCCGGTGATGGCCACGGATCTACGCGCTTCGGCAGCTTTGGTGGTGGCAGGATTGGCAGCCCAGGGGACTACTATTGTGCAGGGACTCCATCACCTCGATCGAGGTTATGATAATTTAGAGGGTAAATTAAGAGCATTAGGGGCAAATTTACGCCGGGTTGATCCTTTAGCCTTAGAATTGGCTACCCTGACCCAATCTTAACAGGATGATTAGTTATCGCTGTTCTATCAGTGTTGAGAATTCCCGTGAGCAACAATATAGGACAGCGTTAATCGTGCTTGGTTGTTCTATATTGACGGAACCTTTCATCAGCGATCGCATTTACCAAATCTTAGCCATTACTAATACAAACCCCGGCAATTCTGGATCACCACTAATGGTTTCAGGAGCATTTAAAATCTCCGGTTCTCGATAGGGACGATAAATATAGACTTGGCGATTTTGGCGATCTATTAACCAACCCAATAAAGTACCATTGGCAATATATTCCTCCATCTTTTTCTGCAAACTGGATACCGTATCACTAGCAGAACGTAATTCAATCACAAAATCGGGACAGATGGGGGCAAAAGAGGTTTTTTGTTTTTCTGTTAAAGCATTCCAGCGTTCTAATTTAATCCAAGCAGCATCCGGTGAACGAGTCGCACCATTGGGCAGCGTAAAACCCGCACTAGAATCAAACCCAAGCCCCGTCCCATCTAGTTCTGACCAACTCCCCAGTTGCACAGCTATATTAAGATTGCGATTACCCGTATCTGAAAAAGCAGGAGGCATAACGATCACTTCTCCACTAGCACTGCGTTCAATGCGTAAATCTCGATTGGCTAAACAAAATTCATAAAACTGCTCCTCCGTCATCGGCATAATCCAAGGAAGATCAATCATCAAAGGAGCCGAGGTCGCTTGCACAAGTAGTGTCGTCATCGTTTACCCCCACTCAAGAATTACATGAGTTAACAACTGAATGCCCTTCAATCTTAACTTAGCTCTTGTCATCGGCATTATTGACTACTAAAAGATAGAAGGAGATCGCTCTTAAAGTTGCCAAAGAAGCCTGACGGAGAGGAATGTAAATATTTATAAAAATGTAGCTTAAAATACAGTTATAAAGACAAAAGTGTGTATTTTCCTTTTATTGTCCGTCTTTTCAGAAAAAGAAACCACAAAAGTCTCCTAATACCATCAATAAAATCCGACAATTTCCCTTCATTAATTGGAGGGGTTTTTATCAGTTGTCATACTAAATCCGTTGAGTAACGCACAGAAAACGGGTTTCTCCGAGAAACCCGTTTTCTATTAATGCTTGGGGATAGTTTTTCCTAGCTTAGGGGGAGTGAAAGTTTAATTTTCCCTGAATCTTTCTAACAGTTCTGAGCGAGATAAATTAGCCAGAGAAAGAAGTAACCCGGTGCGTTCCGAGATAGGAAGTTGGGCAATCTGTTCCACCAGACCAGATAATTCTGCATCTAGGCTGCCAAAACGTCCTTCCAGAAGACTGGTTATCAGGGAATACCGTTCTTCTAAACTGCCTCGTTGTATCCCTTCTTGCATCCCTTCTTGTATCCCTCGTTGTATCCCTTCTTGTATCCCTTCTTGTTTCCACTCTTCTCGTTGTTGTAAATAAGCTGGTGATAAGTTCATGATGTCCTCCTGTTCTTCGGCACTTAAATTATCTCTTAATTCCAAACTCTTGCGCCAGTTGGCCAGAATTTCCAGTAAATTCTCTTGGAAAGGATTACCTTCAGGCAATTGCACTAATTCTTCTACTGCTCGTTTCTGTGTCCCTCCTTTCCCTAGCACCCTCAACCATAAAGTCTCCTCATTGACTGGTAATTGATGGATGGCGACGATTCCTGTTTTGAACAGGCTAGGGGAAAAATAAACTCCTTTTCCCCACTCCTCTTTCATCCCCTCTTCTGGTAGGAATGAAGGGGGGATTCCCACGACTTCTTCAATCATTCTCGCTGAAAAAGTAGGCGTTAAAATCCAGAGAACTGGTAGTTCAGCTTCGGTTAGAGTTTTGCTTGTCCTTTTCGCCTTCCTTAAGACTTCGCCATGAACCGCATATAACTTTGAGATGCAGCTGCGAATCTCTACCTCCGAGGGTGGGTTACGGAAAGGTTCAAATAAGCAGCAAGTCGCCGTCATTTTACCGAGTATGCCCAAGGGTAATTCAGTCCTTGATGCTGAACTGTCTGGTTCAAACCAGACATCGATTTCTTGAACTTCACTCTTGACTTTCTTGCTCTTTTTAATCGTCCCTAGAGACGCTAAGAGTTCTTCTAAATATTCCTTGGCAAATTGGTCGTGAATTTGGCGCGTCATTGCAGGGGATAATTAAGCCGAGAAAGTGCATTAACAATCTTGTTAGATCATAGCAAGTTTTGAGAATTTATCTTTTTAATCAACAGCACCAGTGTGCGAACCAATCGGATCTCTTATTCTTTGTGTAACAAGTTTAACTTATATAATAGCGATCGGTCTTTGTGTTCTTTGTGTCTCTGTGGTTCTTCACACTCATTGCTTAAAGGCCCCTTCTCAAGTTCCCAGAGCTTAGTCACCAATATTCCGAAAGTGACAGAAAAGGGATAATCTTGCGATCAATTGCCCAAAATAAAGGCTAGAATCGAAATATAGTATCGATCGCTACGGATTTTTCATGAATTACAGAAAATTTTGCTTGGCTTTTTTGCTGTCCCTTATCCTCATCAACACCGGATTAGTTATGCCTAGTTACGCAAACGAAAGAGAATTGAGGACAATTACCGTAACGGGAGAAGGAATAGAAAATATCGCCACTTCTCAAGCAATAGTGCGCTTAGGGGTAGAAGTTCAAGGCAAAGAAGCGGGTAAGGTGCAGCGGGAAACCGCCACTCGTAGCGATGCGGTGGTTAAATTTCTCCGTTCCCGTCAAGTGGAAAAATTGGAAACCACCGGCATTAGTTTACAGCCCAATTACGACTTCAGCAACAATCAAAGACGTTTAATCGGTTATATCGGGGCTAATTTGATTAGTTTTCAGATTGATATAGCCCAAGCGGGTATTTTAATCGATGAAGCGGTGAAAGTCGGGGCAACACGCATCGATGGGGTCAGTTTTACTGCTGGGGAATCAGCGATCGCAGCTGCCCAAAGAACCGCTCTCATCAAAGCCACGGAACAAGCTAGAGAACAGGCCACAATCGTGTTACAAGCCCTCGGTTTAGTGCCGAAAGAAACGGTTTCTATCCAAGTGGGTAATACCAGTAATCCCGTGCCAATAGCCCGCTCAGAAGCGGTTTTTCGGAGTGCCGATGCTGCCAGTAGCCCGGTTATCGGAGGGGAACAAACCCTGCGCGCTGCTGTCACCCTCGAAATTAGCTATTAAGATAACTTTCAGCTATCAGTTATCAGCCTGGGTTTTTTTTGACCAGAAATCTTGGATACAGGCTGATAAAATCAACGCCGATGTTCGGAAACTCTAGAAAAAACTGTCCCCCTCATCCGTGAATTATCCTAACTTTTTACCCACTGTTAGCGAGGGATTGAGTGAAGATACCTCCCTTGCTCTCCTCGAAAATATCCAACAAATTGCCATCGATAGCCCCATCTATCCTCGATCGATTCTAACTACCTATAGTCAACAAGGGCAAGGTCAACCGCCTTTTCTCCTTCTACACGGTTTTGATAGTTCCCTGCTGGAATTTCGGCGTTTACTACCTTTACTCGCCCAAAATAGGGAAACTTGGGCGATAGATCTGCTCGGCTTCGGTTTTACTGAGCGATACCCAGATTTACAAGTATCTCCGAAAACTATTAAAAGCCATCTTTACCATTTCTGGCAAACTGCGATCGCAGAACCGATAATTTTAGTCGGTGCTTCCATGGGGGGTGCAGTGGCCCTGGATTTCGCCCTCTCCTACCCGGAAATAGTGGCGAAATTAGTCCTGATTGACAGCGCAGGACTAGCTAACCCCCCAGTTTTGGGTAAATTGATGTTTTCTCCCCTCGATAAGTGGGCAACTAATTTTTTAGCCAATCCCCGCGTGCGCCAAAATATCAGTCGTACTGCCTATTTTGATGCAACTTTGGCCACTGTTGATGCTTGCACCTGTGCCAATCTGCACCTGAATTGTCCCCACTGGAGTGAGGCTTTAATCTCCTTTACCAAAAGTGGCGGTTATGGGGCATTTTTGCCGAAATTAAGCCAAATAAACCGAGAAACGCTGATTATTTGGGGAGAAAACGATCAAATTTTAGGCACAAAAGACGCGAAGATATTTCAGCAGGCTTTACCTAATAATCAACTGGTCTGGATTCCTCGCTGTGGTCATGTTCCCCATCTCGAAAAACCGGAACTTACCGCGGCCGCGATAGTTAAATTTGCGAACTAAAAACTTATAATAGGATTATTTGACCCTATAGTGCCAACTTTTATGAAATTTTTGCCGATCGCTCTCGCTACATTCAGCCTTCTGAGTTTATCTGTCAATATTCCCCCTACCGTAGCCACACAACAGCTTTTTTGTCGAGGCCGCATGAATAACGGTTGGTCCTATTCAGCAGAATTTATCAATGGACGTTTTGAGCGCATTCGCTGGACGCGCTCCGGTCAACCTCCCCAAGTTTCTAGCCTTAGTTTTAAAAATACCAACAACAAAGGACAACCGATTTATCGGGGCAGTTTATTCGCCGCAGTCAGTGTCACTCTGATAGACTTATCGAAAGGAGATGTCCGTCCCGGTTCGCAAATTTCCGTGGGAGTGGAAGAATGGGGTTGGTCGCGGGGAAACTGCGGTCTTAACAGATGAACAACTTCGGTGAGAAGGTGAGTTTTATTGGGAGTATCGCGGATTTAATCCGCGACACCTTTAAGCGCGGCAAATATCAAGATGTTATATTGCCTTTCACCGTGTTGCGTCGCCTCGACTGTGTGTTAGAGCCGACCCAAGAGGAGGTCTTGACAACCTACCACCATTACAAAGACAAGCTCGACAACCTCGATCCCCTCCTGTGCAAAAAATCAGGATTTGCCTTCTATAACAGTTGTCCCTACGACTTCGAGAAACTCCTCGATGATCCCAGGCAACTGGGCAATTCGAGGGTCAGTTATCCCGGCGATAACTAACTGGAAATAGTTCAGCATCCCCATAAAATCCAGTTGTTTGACTTCCATTCCCCCGAAACCTACTGTTCAAACCCTTTACTTCATTTTGAAGGGCAAGAGTAAGAATGATTCTGTATTCTGTGTTACCGTTTGCCTTGGGAATTACTGAAAAGCCATTAACCCCTCTTGCCAAAACAGACCACAACCTGATAAGCTGGTTGAGCCAAGGCTTCAGGGAAGAGAATGGGGCGATTTATCCTTAAGAGGGATTGACTTTTACGAAGTTTTATGATTGCTCAACTAGAAAGTCCCCGAAATCTGGTGATTAAGAGTTTTAGCCTGTTGGCTACTGGACTGACTAAGCAGACCTAACAAATTCAACTGTATGATACCGAGTCAAGACATCGGCGAGGCAGTAGATTCAGTCAGAAAAACTGACGCACAAGACTTCTCTAATTTAATGCCTAGACCTGGCTGGTAACAAGTGGCGGGTTTAGGTAGAGGTTGTTTTTGGTATTGAACCCCGATTCTTGTAGTTATTTACCCGTTTCAGTGATTGCCAATAGGGATTTTAAGCCCGTAATTGGTTGAAAATTTCTATTTATTCGCAAAAATCCCCAGTCGCTCCCTGTACTAATCCTAGAGATCGACTTCATGATCAGTAATTTTCCCCAACCAATTCTCTGGAAATCACCTTCCAGGACAATTTAGTTATTTTATGAGTAGCAATGCCTTAACCGATCGTGAACATCTAATCGAACTGTATAATCGAGGTGAACGCAACTTTGCGGAAGTCAGACTTAGCGGAGTCAATTTAAAGAGACAGTGTTTAAACCAGATTAACCTAAGTCATAGTTACTTAAGACAAGCCAATTTAACCGAAGCTTGTTTAATTAACGCTAATTTCAAGGCTGCTGACCTAGAAGAAGTTAATTTAAGCAAAGCTTGTCTTATCGATGCTAACCTGACTAAAGCCGCTCTTTCTGGGGCAAATTTGCACCAAAGTAACCTAAGCGGCGCAATTTTGAGTAATACCATTCTGAAAAAGGCTGATTTAAGTTCTGCCTGTTTAATTCACAGTAGCTTACTTTTTGCCCAACTGTTCAAGGCGAATCTGGAAGCGGCTAATCTCACCTCAGCCACTTTAACCCATGCTATGGTGGGGAAAGCTAATCTAAAACGGGCTATTCTCACTCGTGCTATTCTTAGCTCTGCTAATCTTAGCCATGCTAACTTAAAAGAGGCTAACCTAATTCGAGCCTATCTCTATCAAGCTAATCTGGAAAACTGCCACCTTCAATACGCCGACCTCAGCTATGCCGATTTGCGCGGGGCGGATTTACGCGGGGCGGATTTACGTTATGCTAACCTAGAAGGAGCTAATCTGACGGGAGCTAACCTCAATTGTAGTGATTTTGAGGGCGCTAACTTAACCGGTGCCGATTTAAGCAAAACTGACGCGAATAAAGCCAATTTTCGCCAAGCTAACTTAACCGGTTGTAATCTTCTCGGTGCTAATTTAGCCTCCGCTAACCTTTCCGGTGCTAACCTACACCAAGCCGGATTACTCTTAAGTTATTTAGTGGGAAGCAATCTTAAACGGGCTAATCTCAAACGAGCTAATTTAATCGGGGCGATTTTAACCGAAAATAATCTTCTTTCCGCTTCCCTTGAAGAAACTATTCTTCCTAACGGTAGTCGCGGCAATCTCCTTTCCTAATATTCCTAGAAAAACCTGGTTGTAGAGACTTTTCCGCCAAGATTTCTATAACCGTGGGGTTTTTCTTCGGCAAAAGGGAGAGCCGGAGTTGGGAGTGGGAATTATGAATTATAAATTATATAACTCTTGCAAATTAATTATATGTTATAATGGTTGGTTAACTAATTTTAACCAAAAAATTAGTTAATTAGTACAATAGTTCTAAATGAAAACCTGAAGTTTAACTTTTAACTCAAAACTCTTTAGATATGCTTTAATCTCTTCGGGTCTAATTCCCCGCCGCTCGCGGCGTATAATAGAAAAATGAGTGAATACATCCATAAGAGCCATAATGTAAGTGTTTTGCTATATCATTTAGTGTTCCCAGCCAAATATCGTAAAGCCGTTTTCGA
>NZ_JBLZRT010000092.1:0-1165 GCF_048564745.1 Microcystis sp. | reverse complement strand
TTCGGATACTTTCATCAAGATACAGAAATCGCAGACGGCGATTTGGTCTGAGATTGAATTTGATTGCTGGTATCTACAATTACGAACTTCGTTACCGACAAAAGGATATATCTTGATTACTTTTGCAAGAGATCTACTGATCACACAAAGAATAAGAGAGCCGATTTAGGGGCTACAAAGGTGAGATGCTCCCGAACCACAGTTTTTCGTAAAAACATCTTGGAGAATGTAAAAACATATAAAGATATATGAATAATGTGCGGAATTTCGGTTATCCTCAATGGTGTGGTAAGGAGTCTTTACTCAAGGATAAAAAAGATGCTTGACCAAAGTTTCCACCTATCAGACAGCAATGTTTTAGATGATATATTCCAGTTACCAACCCTTGTCGAGGAATCAGGTTTAGGACGCTCCGATTTGATTACCCCTTTTGTCCGCAAAAGTCTCCAAGGCATGGATTCTGGCTTTTTAAGCAATTCTCTGAAAGAATACCAGCTAGGACTGGAAAATACCGGGCAATCATCCCAATCCCTTTCCTCTTGGCGTAACGGCGATGATTTTTTAACAGGTCAAAGTAGTTTTGTGGGTCTTCCCAGTTCTGTTGACCTAGCTGGCAATACCCTTGCCAATGCCTTTGATGACTATGCAGGGAACACATCGACAACAGGATTTGTCAACATCGGTGGTTCGTCAACAGGAACAATTAACTTTGGAGGAGACACAGACTGGTTTCGTGTCAACCTAGTCGCAGGTACAACCTACCAATTCCGTCAAAATCGCACGACTTTGGGAGATCCTTTCCTGACGTTACGCAACAGTGTTGGCGGATTTATCACCTCCAATGATGACGGTGGCGGCAACCTCAATTCTCTGATCACCTATACAGCTACTTCCTCAGGTACACATTTCCTAGACGCACGTGGATTTGGAAGTGCCGTTGGCAGCTACATAGTCAGTGCTTCTGTTGCCACAACTCCACCACCACCACCTAATGGCTTTAGCTCAGTATATGGCTATGGTCTGATTAACGCTGCGGCTGCTGTAGCTAGAGCAATTAATCAACCCACTTTTGCCAATGTTCCTAACTTGGGAGGTAATAACTGGGGTAATGATATGGTTAACGCCCCCGAAGCTTGGGCAAGAGGTTACAGAGGACAAGGTGTTA
>NZ_JBLZRT010000091.1:0-2248 GCF_048564745.1 Microcystis sp. | reverse complement strand
TCAATTTTTATTTGGTTCTCTTTCTGATGTAGAGAACTTTTGTTCTAGATTTCTCCCATCTTTCAAATATTTTGAGTATAAATACTCTATATACTCACTTCTCTGCGATGCAGTCGCACTCGCGGGAGCGCATTTTGTAGCCTGCTTAAAGCTTTGTTTCTGTCTGTATCACTTGTTACTTTTTAAAATGAGAATTGCTGCCAAGATATTATTGCCATTACTCAATTAGACAACGGGCGGATAATCTTTTTAGAAATCGGTAATTCTTCATCGGGTTGGGAACATATTCTTAATAAACATGGAGAAGATTTTCAGCGTCGAGGCATTGCGATTAATAATATTATTGATTTCTTGATGAAAGCAATTACCATGGGTCAATTAATCGGCACTCAAGGAACCAGCAGAAGTATTTATAAAGTTGATTATCAAGGATAAATTCAATACATTTCTATCGATATTGGTAGTAATGGTTATGTAGTTAGTGCGAATGCCACTCCCCGAAAACTCATCCAACGTTTCTTAGGAGAAGACCTTGATGAAAAGAAAAATTAAACTAATGGCAGAATATAACTATTCGCCTCTTTGGGATATGGAAACTGCTGATAACCTTAACTTAGATGAGTTACCTTTATCGAGTTCTATCCAACAGAAGTTAAGTAATTGGGCAGAGATTTATAATCAAATTATAAATTGGGATAATCCCGCCGATTCACATTTTTTTGATGCAGTAAGTCAAGACAATTTTGAGAGGGAAGGTGTCAATATTTGGCGGCAATTACAAGAGGAATTATCACCCAATTATCAAATATTTTACTTTAGTGAAAAACAGCAACGACTTTTGGCTCCAGAAGATGCAAGTGAAGCGATCAGAGAAAAAGAGGTTAGATATAAATAGCCCCAAAACTCGATCGCTTTTATTGTCAATTTTTTAGCTCATAGATTATTTTGAGAAAATAAATCTTTTATGGACTGAATTAAGTTCATAATATTTTTTTCCTGTATTCGGATCGGTAACTATCTTCATGTTATTGTTATCGCAAGGCTTCCAATCAGATCCAGTTAATGATCCAAATATACCATCATATACAGCTACACATTGTCTTCCTTGGGCAGGAATGTAGCAATATATATCATGAATAAAAGACCCTGATATATTAGGTGCAATCGTAGTACCCGAGCCATTAAACTGACAAACAAATTCACGACCACGAGGAGCAAATTGAGCGATAATAAGGTGATCTTGCTGACTAATTTCGGCTGTGGCACTGGTAGCTATAGCAGTATATCCGATCGCTGTAGTTGCTACTAGAGAAAAGACCTGAAGGAGAGAATTGCATAAGCTTTTATTATCCCCCCCCCATTTTTCATAATTGTTGCTAATGTCATGATGCTCAAGGGAATTTATCGAAGACAATCGTAAGTTAACAAACCTGATTTTTATTTGTCAAGGGATTTCTGAAATATCTGACATTTTTGTTAACATAAGTTTATAAAACCATTCAAAAATCGATCAATACAATTGAGAATTATCGATTAACTGCTCAGTCCATGAAACCCCATGATCAATTTGCCAAAAATTACCTTGAACAATTACTTTCTCCCCTGGGAACCGTCGAAATCAGCAAAGAAGTCAGCGACGAAACCCGACAGATAGATGTATTTTTTTCCCCCAATCCCGAACCCAACCCCGATTATCTGGGATTATTAGGCAGAATTGTCCTTAATACTGTCTTAATTGAACCCTATCGCAATCCTCCCAACCGGAGCGAGATTCGTAATTGTTTAGCGAAACTTTTGACGATTTTGGCCGAACTGCAAAGACAAGCTAAACGGGAAAATCAGAGTTACAATGAAGACAATGCCCCTCGTTTGTGGATTTTATCCCCTTCCGCTGGTATCACTGTTTTAGAGGGATTTGGGGCAAAATTAGATCCAGATTGGCCAGAAGGAGTCTATTTTCTTCCCTCGCTTTATCGCACGGCAATTATCGCTATTAATCAATTGCCTGTGACTGCTGAGACTCTTTGGTTAAGATTATTAGGACGGGGAAAAACGCAAAACCAAGCGGTGCGAGAATTGTTAGAATTACCTCAAGGTAATGCTTTCCGGGAAAATGTGCTGGAATTATTGATTAGTTGGCGGGTTAATATGGAAATAAATAACATCCTAGAAACTGAGGATAGAGAGGTGTTTATGACTTTATCTCAAACCTATCAGGAATGGAAGGAAGCAACTAAACGGGAAGGAC
>NZ_JBLZRT010000090.1:0-8644 GCF_048564745.1 Microcystis sp. | reverse complement strand
TTTTCTGTCTTCATACCTTTATCCCTATTCCTACTCAACCCGGTTTTGGAGTCTATTTTTTTCTCTCTTATCTTTGCTCAAAAACTATATATATATTTGCGCACGGATTCCCATTATCTAAAAAGTCTAAAGCAAGTCTCGCCATTTGTCAAGGGTTTTTCTGAAAATCTCCCCACGTCCCCAGTTCCTGGAAGATTTTGAACATTTGCCCCCCGAACAGTTGCTGAGTGCTATTATGAAAAAGGATGCAAGAATCAGGTGGTTGATGGCTGAGATTAAGGGGGTTTTAAATCAGGATAAAGAAAATGTTGTTAGGCATCAGGGTCAGATTAAGGTTTCTACTATATTCAAGCTTTATCTAATCTTCAAACTATTTGGTAATTATGATACAAATTACGTTAACCCCTGAACAGGAACAGTTTTTAGAAAGACAACTGAAAACTGGTAAATATAATACCCCTCAAGAGGTTATCTCTAAAGCGTTTCAGCTATTAGAAGAACAGGAGGATGAAATTATATTACCCGATTATGTTAAAGGGACAGAATCCGCAAAAGCTTTATTAAAAGAAAAGATTAGGAAGTATCGAAAAGAACGGGAACAAAATAAGGACAAACCGATTGATCCTGAAAAAGTAAGGTTAGCAGAAGAATTTAAGCGTTTATGCCAAGAAACCCAAGCTTTACACGCTGATAATCCGTTAACCGATGAAGAAATTGCGGCGGAAATTGAAGCTTATCGGAGAGGAGAATGAGAGTTATTATTGATACAAATATCCTTATTTCTGCGGCGGTTGCTGATGGAAAACCAGAAAAGGTGATTAATTTTATTATTAGTCATGCTGATTATGATTGGATAGTATCACAGGAAATTTTAGATGAGTATAGAGAAGTTTTACAGCGAAAGAAGTTAAAACTACGTGATACCAAGAAAGCAGAATGGTTAACTTTAATTGAAAATAGCACAAAGTTAATAGAAGTTAATGTTAATGTTGACTTTACAAGGGATCCGAAAGATGCTAAGGTTATCGCTTTAGCAAGGGTTAGTGAGGCGGATTTTTTGATTACTGGTGATCGGGATTTTGAGGAGATGATAGAATTAGAACAAACGGTTATTATTTCGGTTTCTTTGTTTTATGATTTGTTTATAGGTGAGGGTGAATATGAGTGAAAATTGGGATTTAGAATAAGAAATCGTCATCAACGAGATGAAACAACTCAGAAAAAAAGCCATCCAAGAATTAGACGCACTGTTTCCCAGTATCCTAGATAAAACCTTAAAAGGAGAACTATAAATCCTCGATTATTGCCATAATCCCCTGATTAGAGGTATTTGGATAATATTCATCCCCACATAACATTAAAATTAAATCTGCCCTTTCCCCAATCTGTCGCGAATCTCGAATAATGCTTTGTTTAATGCTTGTCGGGGAGAGAAATTTTCCGTCTTCATACCTTTACCCCTATCTCTAGCCAACCCGATTTTTCAGGCTATTTTTTTCTCTCTTATCTTTGCCCAAAAACCCTATATATATTTGCGCACGGATTCCCATTATATAAAAAGTATAAAGCAAGTCTCGCCATTTGTCAAGGGTTTTAAGTAATAATCTTCCGTTG
This sequence comes from Microcystis sp., assembly GCF_048564745.1. Classification (NCBI taxonomy): domain Bacteria; kingdom Bacillati; phylum Cyanobacteriota; class Cyanophyceae; order Chroococcales; family Microcystaceae; genus Microcystis; species Microcystis sp. Next base: position 7,030 of record NZ_JBLZRT010000090.1, on the reverse strand, counting down.
CCGTTTAGCCAAGCTCAGAACTAGGATAGGAGAGAATAAGGTATTATTGCAGCCAGAGAGGCTTAGACTGTGACCAATGTAGCGATCGATGTGCGATTAACCGAGACTTCTCTGTGGCAATGGCAAACATGGCAAGGATTGCCCTATCTTACCTGTAATCTCCTAGAGGATTGGTCCCACGGCTTTTTTACCCGTCATTATTACCCCCAAACCCCGGAAGCTTTTACGGACGCTTTAGGTGCAAATGTACCGGTTTATCGGGTCAAACAGGTACATGGTGATCGCCTATTAAATCCCCAAGGGATTGCTAACCCAGAAATGGCCGAAGCGGATGGAATTATCACCGATGCTTCCGGTCAAGGGATTTGGGTGGCCAGTGCTGATTGTACGCCCGTACTAATAGGCGATCGCTCTACGGGTGTTGGGGTGGCGATTCATTCTGGATGGAGAGGGACAGCTAAGGGAATAGTTGTCAAAGCAGTTAAGCAGTTATTAAACTCCGGTAGTTGTTTAGATAACTTAGTCTTGGCCCTGGGGCCGGCAATTGCCGGGGAAGTGTATCAAGTCGATGGAGAAGTTGCCGCAGAAGTGGGTTTAAGTTTATTTCCTCAAGAAACCAATCCCGACCAAATTCTGGGGAATTTATTTAACCTCTCCCCTTCCCCCTTATTTGCTGACGAGGAAAAAGGAAAAGTTCGCTTGGACGTGCGACGGGTGATTTATCATCAACTACAACAGTTAGGAATTAGGGATGAACAAATTGCGATCGCTCCTTTTTGCACCTATCAACAAGAAGATCATTTTTTCTCCTATCGTCGGGAAAAAGCCAAAAAAATCCAATGGTCTGGCATAGTTAGTCGTTAATGGTTACTGCACACTGATAACTGAAAAATCCCCCCTTTTCCCATGCGTATTGTTTTTTTCGGAACCCCTACTTTTGCCGTTCCCACCCTAAAAAAATTATTAGCCAATCCCGATATAGAAATAATTGCCGTCGTTACCCAACCGGACAAGCGCCGGGGAAGGGGTAATCAATTAACCCCCTCACCGGTGAAACAAATAGCCATAGAACAGCAAATACCGGTTTTGCAGCCCAAAAGTGTGAAAAAAAATGCTAAAACCTTAAATTTTCTCAGACAATCGCGAGCGGATGCCTTTGTGGTGGTTGCCTACGGACAAATTCTCTCCCCAGAAATTCTAGAGATGCCGAGATTAGGCTGTATTAACGTTCATGGCTCAATTTTACCGAAATATCGGGGAGCAGCCCCCGTGCAGTGGTGCATCGCTAGGGGAGAAAAAGAAACCGGCATTACTACCATGTTAATGGATGCGGGCATGGACACCGGACCGATGTTACTGAAAGCCTACACCTCGATCGCTCTTTTGGACAATGCCGAACAGGTGGGAGCAACCCTAGGGCAAATAGGGGCGGATTTGCTCCTAGAAACCCTCTCTAAGCTCGATCAAGGGGAAATTACCCCAATTCCTCAAAATAACGACGATGCCACCTATGCCCCTTTAATTGAGAAATCCGACTATCTAATCCCCTGGCAAGATTCGGGCCGGACAATTCACGATCGAGTCCGGGGTTTTTATCCTAATGCGCTGACCACTTTCCGGGGACAACCCCTAAAAGTGATGGCCACTATTCCCCTAGACGATCCTAGTCAACTGCCTCCAGAATTACAGACAAAAGACCTTTCTCATCTAAGCGGAGAAGTGGGATCGATCGTGGCTCTCTGGAAAAATTTCGGGCCAGTAGTGCAGACGGGAGCGGGTTTATTATTATTGAAAGAAGTGCAATTATCGGGAAAACCTCCGCGTTCTGGTGGGGATTTGGTCAATGGTTCCCGTTTAACTATCGGTGAGACTTTCGGTCAATAGTTTTCGGGGTATGGCTTTCTTTTGCTCCTCTATGCTTCACTGGTGAAGATTTTTTTTAACTTGCGAAAGCGATCGGAATAACTTCTTAACACTTCGATCGCAAACATGGGGGTTTCCTGCACGGCAAATAAAAACTGCGGTTGATTGAGATAGGCTAATTTACAATCAGTTTTAGCGATAGCTGTGGATTCTCGCAGTTTATCTGGGTGCAGGAGCGCTCCTGCTCCGAATACTTCCCCTTTTTGTAGAGTTTCTATCAATTGTCCCTTGATATACATCTCCACTTCTCCGCTAAGAATACCGTACATTAACTCGCCCTCCGTGCCATCGGCAAAAATAACTTCACCAGTTGGAAAAGTGCGATCGGGATGATTTTCGAGAATTTTAATCGTCTCTACGGGACTTAACATGATTTAACAAGAATTTTTCGGGTTATCCCTCCCATTTTCCGATATATTGAACTCCCCGATCATCGTTTTTGTATGTAAGAATACATCTCCCCACACCCCACACCCGTTCGGACCTCGGCGTGAGCTCGGTCGAACGCTGAGCTCACGGCCGAAGCCCACACCCCACACCCCACACCCCACTTCCTTGACAAAACACCGGGGTTAAAACTGTTCGATCGCTGCTTGGGTGATTTCTGCGATCGCGGCTAAACTGGGACTAACTGGGCCGGTATCGGTGGATAACCAGAGAAGATACTCGACGTTACCCGCAGGTCCGGTAATGGGAGACCAAGTTAAACCCCGATAGAACCATCCTAAGACTTCTGCGGCCTGTAAAACCTGAAAAATTGCCCCTGCTTGGTCTTGGGGGTCGCGAACTACCCCTTTTTTGCCGACTTTTTCCCGTCCCACCTCGAATTGGGGTTTGACTAATAAAATCGCTTCTCGCGGTGGATTTAATAGCGTCCACAGGGTCGGTAAAACTTTGGTCAAAGAAATAAAGGACAGATCCATAACTGCTAAATCGGCGGGTTTTTCCTGTCCGTATAACTTTTCTGGGGTTAAATAGCGAAAATTAGTTCTTTCTAGTAAAATAACTCGTTGATCCTGCCGTAAACTCCAGGCCACTTGTCCATAACCCACATCGACCCCATAAACCCGTTTTGCCCCTTTTTGCAAGAGACAATCGGTAAATCCCCCCGTGGAAATGCCTCCATCTAAACAAATGCGATCGCTGACATCAATGGCAAACAATTCTAAGGCCTTGGCTAATTTTTCGCCCCCCCTTGACAAATAGGGCAGTTTCTGCTTAACCTCGATCGCCGCTTCTGGATCGATTTCTGTGGCCGGTTTATCGATGATTTGATGATTGACTTTCACCTCTCCAGCGCGAATTAATCGCTGTGCCTGTTGACGGGAATCACAGAGATTTTTGGCTACTAATAATAAATCTAATCTTTCTTTCGGCAAGGAAGGCCTCCCAATAATCACCGCCTAATTCTAAAAAATACCTTATTTTTCCCCAAGCAATCCCAGAAAGAAGATTATAAGTAAAGAAAGGGACAAGCGGAACCCATCAGCCAAATTTTCGCTGCCATCACGATATTTTATGGATAAAGATACTCGATTCGCCATTTTGGTCATTGGCATCCCCTTTCTAGGACTAGCTTACTGTGGCTTGATTTTTGCCGTGATGATTTATTGGGTCTGGGCCCGGGAACATCCCGTGACCATGGCCACTTTTTTCGTCCTTGCTCCTTCTTTGATTTCTGGCTCTATCTGGCTGTTAGCTTCCTATAAAGCCCGTCAAAAGCAGCGTTTGGGTTTATAGTTCAATGTAGAGGCCGATGGCATTCGTCCAAGAAGAATTAATAATCATTCTTTAGTCAGAATCAGAGCAGCACAGGGCTGACATTTAGGGGCTGGGCGCGATAGGATAAAAAAGTGCTAGATAAAAACCCCTCTCCCTTACAGTCCCTAGTTGCGGGTCACTGGTTCAAGCTCATCTGTGGAGCTAGTTACCAAGATTTGCCCACGATTCGCAACCTCGCCTTGGCCTATACTATCGCCGGGGCCGATTGTATTGATGTGGCTGCCGATCGAGCCGTGATCCTTGCGGCCAAGGAAGGCATGGAAACCGCCGCCAAAATCGCCGGATTCCCTGCCAATCAACGACCTTGGTTGATGGTCAGTCTCAATGATGGGGAAGATCCCCACTTTCGTAAAGCTGTCTTTAACCCGCAACTCTGTCCGGTCGATTGTCCCCGTCCCTGCGAAAAAATCTGTCCCGCTTATGCTATTGATGGGGGGGGAGTGATTGAACAGCGCTGTTATGGTTGCGGTCGCTGCTTACCCGTTTGTCCAGAGCAAATAATCGAGACAAGATCCCGTGTCTGTCAACCCGCAGAAATTATCCCCTTAATTGTCGAAATGGGAGTCGATGCGATCGAAATTCATACCCAAGTCGGTCATGGAGAGGAATTTGCTCGACTCTGGCAAGCGATCGCACCTTTAACTAAAAACTTAAAAATCCTGGCCATAAGTTGCCAAGATCATGAATATATCATTGATTACCTCCACTATCTGCAAGAAACTATTTCACCCCTAAGCTGTCCTCTGATTTGGCAGACGGACGGCCGACCGATGAGTGGCGATATCGGCAAAGGGACCACCCACCCGGCCATTAATATGGCCAAAAAAGTCCTTTCCAGCAATCTAGCCGGATTTGTGCAGTTAGCCGGGGGAACCAATGACCACACCGTGACCAAATTACAGCAACTGGGACTGAGAGAAAAAATCGCTGGTATTGCCTATGGAAGTTACGCCCGTTCATTGATTTTGCCAATTTTAGAGCATTTAGACCAGCCTAACCTTGAAAATGACCCCCAATCTTACCAAGAAGCCCTTAAAGGGGCTTCTATGGTGGTTGCTCAATTACAAGCCTAGCCTTGGTCAAAAAACTATAATATTTTTTTAATTGACAACTAACCCCTAAATGTGTTAGACCCCAAGAAAATCCTGGAAATAAAAACAGCCAATTATCGCCAAAACCCTTTACTATTAATGCCAGAAACCCTACCCTCCTCTCGGATGCCAGTGACCGACGATTTAAACAAACTCTTGGCAATTCTACCCGCTCGGATTCGCGGCAAAATCGAGGAACACCCGCGGCAGCATCAACTAATCGAAGTAGTTATGGATTTGGGACGCATACCAGAAGCGCGTTTTCCCGATGGGGCGATCGATCTGGGAGACGAACCGATCTCAAAAGAAGAAATCCAGTATTCGATCGCCCGGGTGGGCAGTTTTAGCGGTGATAATCGCGCTGGGATTGAACGCACCCTGCACCGCATCAGTGCCATTCGCAATCGAGACGGGGAAATTATCGGTTTAACCTGTCGTATCGGTCGGGCTGTTTTTGGTACGATCACCCTGATTAACGACCTAGTGGAAACAGGAAAATCCCTGCTGCTGCTCGGTCGTCCGGGCGTGGGGAAAACCACCGCTCTCCGGGAAATTGCCCGAGTTTTAGCCGACGATCTTAACAAACGGGTAGTAATTATCGACACCTCCAACGAAATCGCCGGAGATGGAGATATTCCCCATCCGGCCATCGGTCGCGCTCGTCGGATGCAGGTGTCCCGTCCGGAATTACAGCATCAGGTCATGATCGAAGCGGTGGAAAACCATATGCCAGAGGTAATCGTGATTGATGAGATCGGTACGGAATTAGAAGCTCTGGCCGCTCGCACGATCGCCGAACGCGGGGTGCAGTTAGTGGGAACCGCCCACGGCAATCAATTAGAAAATTTAATTAAAAACCCGACTTTATCGGATTTAGTCGGGGGAATTCAGGCAGTAACTCTCGGAGACGAAGAAGCACGCCGCCGGGGTTCTCAGAAGACCGTTTTAGAACGCAAAGCACCCCCCACCTTTGAGATTGCCATCGAAATGTTGGAACGTCAGCGCTGGGTGATTCACGAGGACGTATCCACCACTATCGACCAACTGCTGCGGGGACGGGAAGCAATTGCCCAAATCCGTTGGGTAGATGAGGAGGGAAAAGTACAGGTCGCTCAGGAAGAACCAAAACCGGAAAACCTCACCCCTTTGCGCGGCAATTATCTGCCAGAAATGGATAAACCCAAGGGATGGCGGGCCGATGGCCGGATGACCCCCGTGGCCCGTTTCCCTGCGGGCCCTCTCAACCGGGAAAACGATTTCGATCGCCTCCTCGAACAATCTTGGCTACAGGAAGAACCGGAAACGGAAAAAGTCCGCGTCCCCGGTCCTAATGGCGAAGATTGGCCGGTTTATGTCTATCCCTACGGGGTTAGTCGCGCTCCGATCGAACAGGTAGTACAGGCCCTAGATTTGCCGATCGTGTTAACCAAAGATTTACAGGGGGCCGATGCGGTGCTGGCCCTGCGTTCCCACGTTAAAAATCAGTCAAAATTGCGGCAAATTGCCAAAGTAAGACAAATTCCCATCCATGGCATCAAATCCAATACCCTGCCCCAAATTTCTCGCGGTTTAAAGCGGATTTTGGGCATTGATGACCCGATGAATCAGGAAGGTGCGGATCTGCGTTTATTTGCCCGCAGCGGTAGTGATGACGAGATCGAAGCTTTGGAGGAGGCCCGGTTAGCGGTGGAACAAATCGTTATCCCTACCGGCCAACCGGTGGAGTTACTGCCGCGCTCGGCGAAAGTGCGGAAAATGCAGCACGAATTAGTGGAACATTACCGTCTCCAATCCGATAGCTTCGGAGAGGAACCGAATCGCCGTATTCGCATCTATCCAGCTTAGGAGTCAGGAATTTAAGGCGACGCACCCTCATCATTATCGGTACAGGGACGGCGATCGGTGCGGTGGCCTCCCTGATTATCCATCGTCCCCAATCGGGGGCGGAATTACGGGCTAAAATGCCCCTAGCTGCAATAATTAAGCTCTGTCTCGATCTGGCTAGTTTCATCCTAGCCAGATCGACTATCTCGATGGTTATTTGGGGAATTCTCTATCCCTATCTTACCCATCCAGAGCCATCGGGTTTTAACTAGGGCTTGCTGAATAAATCTAAAAACCTTGTTGGATAAGGCTTTTAGACTTTTTTTCCCTCAAAAAGTGCCGACCATTGGAGGGATCGGGGGTAAAATTCAGGTACTTTTTCCCTGAAAATTAGGTAACTGACTACCTCA
>NZ_JBLZRT010000089.1:0-5705 GCF_048564745.1 Microcystis sp. | reverse complement strand
GTAGGAAAGCATGGGGATGAAGGTATGATAGCGAGATATGTAAAAGAACAAGATAAAGAATACCTGCAGCTACACCAAAATCTACAATTGAGTCTATTTTGATTCTGATACCCCGTCCGCTTGCGGCGGGGTAGTTCATTTTGGTTGTCAAAACCTCTTTATTTAAGCAGCACAAACTTTCTCAATTATGGTTACTAAGTAGTCGGACATAAATTCTGTTGTCTATCTTAAGAAATGTAAATTGCCGTAATTCTTACTGACGACCGACGACCGACTCCTTAGCCCACAGTTAACTTTACTTTTTTCCAACTACTTATCAGGTATCTTCTTGATCAGAAATCACCCTATTTATTCACCCTTTTGCCTCTTGCCTCTTGCATAAGTGCCTGTCCTCATAAGTAGCCTATACTCAGCGGATTTAGGATCAGGTGACGAAACTGGCATTTTCCCCTAATTCAAGGGAAAAACCCCGCATGACTTCCAGAAATCACCGGGGTTTTTAGGAAGAATAGGGATAGGGAAGCAGGGTGAGAGCATCTCAAACGCTATTGACAATTGGCCAATTTTGTGATCCGCATGGGCATTTCAAGTGATACCAGTCAATCAAAATAGTTAGGAAATCGACCAAATGGGTCGATTTTTGCCTAACAATTGAGATGGCCAATTCTCCTCAAATATGCCTGAATCGCTCTCTGGGTAAGCAACTCACATAAAGTTCATTTTGTCAAGGCTTGTTAAGATGCGCTTACCCTGGATAGGGAAGGAATTTAACCCTCGGTTTCCTCTCTGGTTTGGATAAACAGAATCAAGAGGAAAACGGTGGGGACTAGGACGAATAGGATACTAGCGATAAAGCCGAGATTATTTACTTGCATGAGTTAGCTCCCTCTGTGACAACGGATTTACATAAAGATTAACTCCTAGAATATCATCCTGGAGAAGCCAAGGCGTTGCTGATTTGAAAGGGGAAGTGGGAAGTGGGAAGTGGGGAAGTGGGGAAGTGGGGAAGTGGGGAAGTGGGGAAGTGGGGAAGTGGGGAAGTGGGGAAGTGGGGAAGTGGGGGAATGGGGAGATGGAGAGAATAAATAAAAATAATCTCCTGAATACTGAATCCTGAATCCTGACGACTGACGGCTGACTGCTGTATGATAAAACTTGTCCCGATAGGATAAATCAAGGTTGTGAAATTTGGTCAGTGGTTGGGGTTTATCTGTTTAATAATGGCTCTTTATGTATTGTGGCAGATTCGACAGCTGTTATTATTGATTTTTATGGCGATCGTGTTTACCGTAGCCTTAAATAGATGTGTGAAAGGATTGCAGAGATTAGGTATTAAAAGGGGTTTGGCTATTTTAATTACCCTGCTGACGAGTCTGGGAATTGCGATTTTATTTTTTATAATTATTGTCCCCCCCTTTATCGAACAGTTTCAAAAATTAATTGAACTTTTACCGCAAGCTTGGGATTTAGTCCGTAATAACTTGATTCGATGGCGACAACAATTCCAATTTGATTGGTTGCCATCCCTGCCTAATTTAACTGATTTAGTCCAGCAGTTACAACCTTTAGGAACTTTTGTTTTTAGTAACTTTTTTACTTTCTTTTCTAACTCGGTTGCGGCCATTTTGCAATTATTATTCGTGCTGGTGTTAGCAATGATGATGTTAGTCAACCCCCAACCCTATCGACAAGCTTTCTTAAAATTATTTCCTAACTTCTATCGTCGTCGTGCTGAGGAAATTCTTACCCTATCGGAAGCGGGTTTAGGTAATTGGTTGTTGGGAATTGCCATTAGTTCAACTATGGTAGGATTATTAAGTGGTTTCGGTCTTCTCGCTCTACAAATTAATCTAGTTCTCGTTCATGCTATCCTAGCAGGATTGCTCAATTTTATCCCTAATATCGGACCGACTGCTAGTGTGATTTTTCCGATCCTCATTGCTGTTATCGATGCACCTTGGAAAATTGTCGCTATTCTGATTCTCTATTTTATTATCCAAAATGTCGAAAGTTATTTGCTGACACCCACTGTCATGGCTAAACAGGTATCTTTACTACCAGCGATTACCCTAATCGCTCAAATTTTCTTTGCTCAAATGTTTGGCATTTTAGGTTTGTTATTGGCGTTACCTTTGACGGTGGTAGTAAAAACATGGTTAGATGAATTATTATTCAAAGACATTTTAGATCAATGGGATCACGGTCATAACAAATCTTAAATAATCTCGGCAAAAGTCATGAAATTAATCATTCTTACTCTCGTTATTTTATCTAATGTTTTTGCTGCTCTCCCAGCTAAGTCGGAAACGGTTCTGGAAAAAATTAAACGCACGGGATTATTAGAAGTAGCGATGAGAGAAGATGCCATTCCCTTTGGCTATCGAGATAGTAATAATAATTTGCAGGGATTATGCTTAGATTTTATCCAATTGCTCAGAGGGGAACTCAAGCATAAATTAAACCTCCGGATCATCAGTGTCAAAATTTATAAATCAACTTTATTTAATCGCTTCCAGTTATTGGAAAATAAAACCGTTGATTTCGAGTGTGGTCCTAATAGTATCAGAAAAAATATACCTAATGGTGTCAGTTTTTCTCGTCCTTTTTTTGTCACCGGAACTCAGTTTTTAGTTCGGAGTGATAATCAGAATAATTTCAACTTTTCTTCGTCCTTAGAAGGTATAAGTATTGGAGTTTTGCGAGATACCACCACTCAAGAATTATTAAGACAAAAATATCCTCTTGCTACCTATCAAGAATTTCAAGGAGTGACGGGAAGACTGCGGGGTATCCAAAGTTTAAGAAGGAATAGAATAGATGCTTTTGCTAGTGATGGCATTCTGCTAATTGGAGAAGCTGTCATTCTCGGTTTATCCTTAGAACAAGATTATCAACTTATCCCACGCAATCCTTTAAATTGCGATTATTATGGTTTCATTCTTCCCGCTAATGATCCCCAATGGCAAGAGTTTATTAATGGGGTTATCGTCACCAGTGAGAACAGAAATATTTTTAAAGCATGGTTTACTGAAGTTGCTTCCTATTTTAGAGATACCTGGCAGTATTGTCGTAATAATCCCGAAAAATCCCAGTAAAAATTAACGATTATGCACAAAAAAAAAGATATATTTTGGTTAATTGGTTGCGCTACAATAATCCTGTTTATTTGCAGCACGATCAGACATATTTTATTTCAATCTAACGCTCTCGATCTTGGCTGGTTTGATCAGGGAGTTTACCTAATTTCTCAAGGTAAACCACCGATTATATCTTTTGTTGACTACCATATTTTAGGCGATCACATCGCTTTTATTCTCTATCCTATAGCCTTACTTTATAAAATTTATCCTAGCGTTTATTGGCTGCTTTTCTTACAAGCTTTTTCCCTTTCTCTTGGTGCTTTTCCCCTCTGGCAATTGGCAATACAAGCGGGATTAAAAGAAAAACAAGCTTATACATTAGCCTTAGTTTATCTGCTCTATCCCCTGATTTTTAATGTTAATCTCTTTGATTTTCATCCTGAAGTTATCGCAGTTCCAGCCATTTTTTGGACAATTTTGGCCGCAAGATTAAATAATCTCTGGGGATTTTTTCTAGGAATCATTATTATTCTCGGTTGTAAAGCAATTCTCTCTTTAACATTGTTGGGAATGGGTATCTGGTTACTTCTCTGGGAAAAGAAAAAAATCCCCGGAATAATTGCCATGATTACCGGCATTCTTTGGTTTATTATCACCACGAAGTTATTAATTCCCCTCCTGACAGGAAAATCGGCAGTTGTTGAAATGGCCGATTCTCGATATAGTTATCTAGGAGATAGTTTGCCAGCAATTATCTTTAATCTTTTCCTCAAACCCGATCTAGTCTTGGGAAAAATCTTTACTGGCAATAATCTAGAATACCTAATCCTATTAATTATTCCCTTAGTTTGGGGTTTATCCTGGCGCTATTCTGCCCCAATAATTGCCGCTATTCCCGCACTCGCTTTAAATTTATTGGCAGATCATGCCCCACAAAAAAACTTAACCACTCAATATTCCCTGCCAATTTTGCCCTTTTTATTTCTAGCGGTTATCGCCACTTTAGCCCATAATGGTAACTGGTTAAAAAAACCTAAATGGATAATTACTTGGGCAACTATTGCCTTTCTTGCCTTAGCTAAATACGGCTATTTTTGGTCACTGTATTTAAATTCCCTCGATACTTGGTCCGCCACCCAAAAAGCTCTAACCCAAATTACCACCAGTGAGAGTGTCTTGACTACTTCTAGAATTGCCCCCCATCTTACCCATCGAGAAATGATCAAATTAGCGATCGAAGGCTCCCAATCCCTAGATTTAAATCAATTTAATTATATCCTACTTGATCGCCGTCATCCCGGTTGGTCTAGTTCACCAGAACTAATTGATTATCACTTAAATAAACTGAATCAAAATGAGAACTTTCGGTTAATCGTTAATCAGGATGATGTGTTTTTATATCGGGCCTTGACAACCCCTCAAGGAACAAAATAATTTTTCGTTCCACCAATTCCAATAAATTTTCTTTATCGATGGGAAACCAGACAATACCAGCATCGGCACGAAACCAAGTGCGCTGACGTTTGGCAAATTGACGGGTATGGAGGATAATTAAATCGATCGCCTGTTCTAAAGAAATTTCCCCGAGCAGATATTGCTTAATCTCTGCATAACCCAAAGTCTGCAAAAGTGGCAAATCCCAACCGTATTTATCCCCCAAATTCTGCACCTCTGCTACTAATCCTTTTGCAATCATTTGATCAGTACGAACAGTGATCCGCTTGTCTAAACTTTCTGGGGAACAATCTAAACCAATTTGTAAAATTGGATAAGTGGGGGGATTTTCTCCCTGCTGACTAGAGATAGGTTTTCCTGTCAGATAAAAAACCTCTAAAGCGCGTAAAGTCCTTACCTGATCATGGGGATGAATTTTTTTAGCGGCATCTTCATCTACCTGGGTCAGAATTTGATAAAGATAGGATTGTCCTAAAGCTTGTAATTGCCGTCTTAAATCCGCTTGAGGAGAAACCCTCGGTATTTTTAAACCTTTGACAATGGACTTGATATAAAGTCCCGTACCACCGACCAAAAACAGAGGAGAATAGTGGAGAGTGCTGATTAACTTCTCAGCTTGTTCTTGGTACTGTGCTAGGGTAAAATTATCTTGAGGCTGACAAATATCAATTAGATAATGGGGAATCCGCTGACATTCTTCTAAGCTAGGTTTAGCAGTACCAATATTAAATTCTCGATAGATTTGTCTGGAATCGGCACTGAGAATTACTGAATTAAACTTTTCGGCCAATTGTAGGGCTAAACTGGATTTTCCTGTGGCAGTTGCCCCACAAATAACAATTAAAATAGGTAAAGAGGAAGGCTGCATCTCATTTTCGTAAATCTACCAAGTTGGGATTTTTAAGGGGAAACTCTCGGTTAAAATCGGGCCTTACTTGTGATTTTATCACTCAATCCCAGCTTTTGGGGGGGGGGGGGGGGGGGCCGCCCCCCCCCCCCCCCGGCCCGCCGCCCCCCCCCCCCCCCCCCCCCCCCCCGCCTCAATCCGCGGCCGATCGCCGCGCCGCGCTCTCTTCCTCGGCGATGCGCGCGAAGCCCTCCCGCGTCTGCGGCAGCTTCCGCCCCAGGATCTGCTCGGCGACCTGCGTGCGCAGCACCTGCGCCGTGCCG
>NZ_JBLZRT010000088.1:0-3309 GCF_048564745.1 Microcystis sp. | reverse complement strand
TGGCGAGGATAGCGATAGAAATCAGCAGGTAATCTCCCCTAAAACCGCCGAGACGATGAATAGCCTATTGCGGGGGGTGATAACTAATGGTACAGGAGGCGCTGCCAGTGTTGGCATGGGAGAAGCGGGTAAAACGGGAACCACTAATAATTATGTGGACCTCTGGTTTATCGGTTATCTTCCCCGTCGCCACTGGGTGACGGGCATTTGGTTAGGAAATGATAACAATTCTCCCACTTCCGGCAGTAGTCAACAGGCAGCCCGGTTATGGGGCGATTATCACCGTCAGTTAAGTAGGTAGGCGTTAAAAGTTGTCAGACACCCCCCTTATCAAGGGGGGACTAAGGGGGGATCGGCACCCCCCTTATCAAGGGGGATCCCCCCGCCTTCGGCTTCCCCCCTTATCAAGGGGGATCCCCCCGCCTTCGGCTTCCCCCCTTATCAAGGGGGGCTAGGGGGGATCGAACCTAAAATCCATTTTTAATTTAATTATAACCAGCTACTTAATCACCACACAAAACTAATGCCAATGGCTCTCAAGCTCCCTTTACTAATGCTTTAAAGTAATAAGGGTGTCCTAGCCCTAGCTAACACACCCGCAAATATTATTTCTGGTGGCTTAGTTTTACCCCAAAAATCCACAACTGCCCAACCCACCGCAGGGGATGGACAGGCATAGATTAGACAATGACAATATAGCCGTGGTCGAAGGCTGCTGGCGCACCAGTAAGGGTTGCGAGTAGAACCGGCGCAAAAGCGCCACCAGTACCATCTGCGTCAAACCGTAAAGCACCATCAGTGGTATTATAGAGGAATCTTTGCAAGTTATCAGTAGCGGCAACAACTCCCGCACCCCGAAGGAATTGCGTACCAGTCAAAAGACCAAGAGTCAGTCCGCCATTGACGAAACCGCCGCCAGAGGCGGAGATTTGGATAGAATCAGTGTCAACCCCGGTGCTAAAATCGGTGATGGTGTCAGCGCCCTCATTGGAAGCAGCGTAAGCAAAACGATCAGTACCAGTACCACCAGTGATGGTATCGCCGATGGTACCACCAAATATGGTATCGGCTCCAGCTCCACCGTTGATGGTATCGCCTCCAGAATTGCCTTGAATAGCATCGTTTCCAGTGCCGCCTAGAATACTATCGCCGCCCTGAAGACCAACGATGTTATCGTCTCCCGCCCCACCGTCGATGGTATCGGTATTGCCCCCGCCGGTGAGGGTATCATTGAAGTTACTACCTATAATGTTATGGGGAACGTTTGAATCGATTCTTGAGACGGTAGTTTGACCGGCGGGTGCTGGTGGATTGCCCAGAGATATGGTTGTGGTACCTGCGGCTTTCGTGATAGTAGCACCGTCGATTGTTAGTTGATAAGTGTCGGTAGTCCCAGCGCTAACAAAGGTAAAGCTATTTGCTGGCAGGGAAAGGGTCGTAGAATAGACTCCACCGACCTGGGAAAGGGTTGCGCTAGAAACAGCAGGGCCGAAGTTGGTTATTCTCCAAACCGTACTGCTGCCTTGAGCGGGAGCGAAAACGCCAATGAAAGTGAGATTATCGGCGGTAAGGCCTGTTGCTGGCAGAGAAATGGGGAGAGTAGGATTGGCGTTCAGTAACTGGGCAACTGTCGCACTCCCAGCAGTGAAAGAAACACCAATGGCAGAGCCAGAGAAGTCTACAGTAATGGCCATAGTTTTTCCTTTGAATGATTTGTTTGAATCTGAAGAGTTTGACAATCTTCCTCCCGATTATTATATACCGGGAAAAAAAATGCAACTATTTTTTGGGGGGCTTGTTTCCCAGATTATTCTTGGGGACAAGCATCTGCTAGGCTAAATTTAACCATGCCGCATCGGAAGACGATGCAAAGTTCTGTCATAAGATGTTGACTATTTAAATTACTCGTTAAGACTGCATGGGAGTGCCGGAGACGCGGAGCAGGAGTTTGAGCTTTTGTACTAAAGTTCCTGAGAGGCGGTTTAAATGCAGTATAGCTTACTCAGGTTTTGACTATTCGAGCGAACTTCAGTTTAAAGTAAGCTCAGACGCATTTTAACCCCCTATCCTGGGATTAGTGGAAGGAACCACAAAGACACAAAGATCGATCATTCCTAATATAAGTTAAACTTATCACACAAAGAGTAAGAGAGCCTCCGCACCGAACTGGAATTGTGTAGCCAACAAAGCAGCCGCAGTCAGTCCACTCCCGAAACCAGCGGTAGAAACTTGGATAGTATCGGCGTTGCCCCCAGTAGGGTTAAAATCGGTGATGGTGTCAAGGCCTTCGTTTAGGTTATCGTTGCCATCACCACCGATTAGGCTATCGTTATTTTTTAGGTTTGTTTCCTCAATTATTGCTAATGATTAAGTTTTTCTGAATTTTCTGTTAATTTTCGGTTGGGGGTGATATAAATCACCCCAGAAATTAAAGTTAATGTCACCGATAGCCAAAAAGCCACCTGAGCAATTAAGTTATATTCAGAAGGCAAGGGAGCAATCAAGAGAGCGATAGCGACAATTTGGCTGACTGTTTTGCTTTTTCCCCACCAATTAGCTCCTTTTATGTCGCTATTTCCCGTTAAATTGGGATTAATGCGCCAACCAGCGATCGCTAATTCGCGAGCGAGAATCAAAAATACTCCCCAAGCGGCAATTAAATCCATTTCAATCAGAGCTAAAAGAGGAGCGAGAACCAGCAATTTATCGACTAAAGGGTCGAGAAATTTACCTAATTCGGTGATTTGCTTTAATTTTCGCGCTAGATAACCATCGAGCCAATCGGTGCTGGCAGCAATCAGAAAGATAATTAAACTTAACCAGCGATCGATTTCTGTGCCTTGATGCAACCAGTATAAAATTAATGGCAGTCCCAAGAGTCGCGATAGGGTAATCGAGTTGGGTAGGTTCATTTTTCAGTGATCAGTAAACAGTAAACAGTGATCAGTGACCAGGCTCTCTTAGGTTTGGTGGGTAAAATGTATTCTAAGATACATTCCTCCTAGCGAGTGAGTGGAAGGAACCACAAAGACACAGAGGACACAAAGACTGATCGATCATAATGTAAGTTAAACTTATCACACAAAGAATAAGAGAGCCGTAATCAGTAAACATTAAACAGTCAACAGTAATCAGTAAAAAGGCAGCTCCGAGCTTGTCGCTTAATACTATTCACTTAAAACTTAAAACTTAAAACTTAAAACTTAAAACTTAAAACTTAAAACTTAAAACTTAAAACTTAAAACTTAAAACTTAAAACTTAAAACTTAAAACTTAAAACTTAAAACTTAAAACTTAAAACTTAAAACT
>NZ_JBLZRT010000087.1:0-16198 GCF_048564745.1 Microcystis sp. | reverse complement strand
TCAATCCAAGCTTTTGGGGGGTTCTACCCCCCAAACCCCCCGTTGGGGGCGTGGCGCGGTCACTGAGCGTGTCGAAGTGCCGCCCCCAAACCCCCCGCGCATTAGCTTTTCGGTGGGATGCTTACACGCGATTGTTCATATTTTTGTACCAATTTCAGAGTTACTGATAATTGCTGATTGTCGATATTTCTGCAAATGTTGGATGCAGCCGTGGGGTGTAGGGTGTAGGAATTATGAATTATGAATTATGAATTGGGGAGCGGGGAGAAAAAAGCTGTCTCCTGTCTCCTGTCTCCTGAATCCTGTCTCCTGACGACCGGCTCCCAACCCTAACAAAGGCCTATTTTAAACACCTCTTGTGCCACTCGCTCACAACTGCCTACTGTTCCTAAACCGGCTTTAGTTTCTGCGTATTCATCTAACATTTTTTGCCGACGTTGCTGATTTAATAATAAATCTAGACATTCCTGCATAATTCTCTCTGGGTTAGCTTCCTCTTGTAATAATTCGGGAACAATTTCTCGCATTAAAACTAAATTTACTGGTGAGACAAATGGTACAGAAAACTTCATAATATTGCGGGCAATCCAAGCAGTAACTGCACTTAAACGGTAAACCACCACCTGCGGCACGTTTAACAAAGCAATTTCGAGATTAACTGTACCAGACTTAGCCACAGCCAGATCGGCCGCGGCAATCGCTTCTAAAGTCTGATCTCGTTCCATAATCACCGCATTTAATCCATATTCCTCGACTAATTCTCGCATTTTTGGTTCGTATAAAGCTAAGGGAACGGGAATTAAAAACTTAATATCGGGTATTTTTTCCTGTAATTTTTGGGCAGCAGCGCACACAGTCGGCACGAGATATTTAAACTCCTGTTGACGGGAAGCGGGTAACAAAGCGATCACTGTTTCTTCGGGTTTTATTGCCCATTTTTGCCGCATTTCTTGGCGATTGGGAGCATTAGCCATACGATCAACTAAAGGATGTCCCACCCAAGTTACTGGTAAACCTTTTGTTTCAAAAAAACGGGCTTCGGCAGGAAAAATTGCCAATAATTTATCCGTGATGGCGATTAATTTTTCCGTATTAAATAACTTTTCTGCTGTGGATCTTAGTTTAGCTGAGGGGATATTTTCTTCTGACCAAATCCACACCTGCGGGGCAATATAATAAATAATTGGGACATCGGGAATAATTTTTTTAGCCGACTGACCGATCGCCACATTTGCCCCCACATAATCAATTAAAATAATGATATCAGGGGGATGATCTTTAAAAAACTCTTTTGCTCGTTTTTGTAGTTGTAAGGTTGGCAAAATAAAGGGGATAGATTCAATTAATCCCATAGCAGCCAGTCGAGTGGTTTTACCCAGCATTTTGGCTCCAGCTAACTCCATGCGATCGCCACCTAAGGCAAAAATTTCTAACTCAATTGCCTGGGTTTTAGCTAGTTTAAAAAGGGATTCAATCAGCATGGCTGCCTGTAAATCACCCGATACCTCACCCGTGCTAATAAATATACGCATTTGGATAATTATTTGATAATAAAAGAATTCAGGAGACAGGATTGCTGGAGATAGGATTGCTGGAGATTGTTTTTATTTATTCTTCCCACTTCCCCATCACCCTACACCACACACCCCACAGACTGTTCCTCAATAAAAAAATTATTTCCCCGGAATTAAACCGCGGCGTTTTTCTCCGGTGGTAGAGGATTGTAAAAATTGACAGAGATGTTGAACATGGGGGTTATCGGTTAAGAGAGAAACTTGTTCTAAAGCCTCCTGAAGATTTATATTAGAACGATAGATAATCCGAAAAGCTTTTTTGAGTAAAGCTAAATCTTCATCGGTAAAACCGGCCCTTTGTAAACCGACTAAATTAAGAGTTCGCACGCGACAGGGATTGCCTTCCACTAAAGTAAAAGGGGGAACATCGCGATCAATACGACTCATTCCTCCTAACATGGCCATTTTGCCAATATGAACAAATTGATGTACTCCTAAAACCCCCCCGATAACTGCTTTTGATTCGATCTGGACATGACCAGCCAAGGCGACACTATTAGCGATAATAATGTTATCTTGCAAAATACAATTATGGGCAACGTGAACATAGGCCATTAATAAATTATTATTGCCAATTTGGGTAACTTCTCCCGTATCCGTGGCGCGATTAATCGTGACAAACTCGCGAATTTGGTTATAATCACCAATTTCTACGGTACTTTCGCCCCCTTTATACTTTAAATCCTGTGGTTCATTACCAATAACAGCCCCAGAAAAAATATGATTACCCTTGCCAATTTTAGTCGGACCCTCAATGACCACATGGGCATCAATAATTGTATCAGCTTCAATTTCCACATTGGCCCCGATCACAGCATAGGGACCAACTTTAACCTTGGGATCAAGTTTTGCCGACGGATGGATAACCGCAGTGGGGTGAATTAACGTATTCAAAGGGAAGTCTCCCGCGCTCAACTTCGTCACTGTATGAATCATGGTATAGCTTATCCTATATTGGACAGATTGTGATCAAGATTGATAGCGGTTGCTTGCGGAGGGGACGACTTTGATGGGGAACCAGAACCCGATAAACTATTAACCAGATTCTCTTGGTTCCTTCGTCCCTCCCATCCTGATAAAAAATATATGAGTAATAATAGACCTAAAATTATAGTCTTAGATGACGACCCGACAGGTTCCCAAACAGTCCATAGTTGTCTGTTATTGATGCGGTGGGATGAAGATACTCTCCGCTTGGGATTGGCAGATAATGCGCCAATTTTCTTTGTTTTGACCAATACTCGCGCTTTAACCCCCGAAAAAGCCGAGTCTGTCACCAGAGAAGTCTGTCATAATCTGAAAACTGCCTTAACTAAAGAGGGAATCGAGGATTTTTTGGTGGTTAGTCGTTCCGATTCTACCTTGCGCGGGCATTATCCGATCGAAACTGATGTTATTGCCGAAGAATTGGGCGGTTTTGATGCTCATTTCCTGATTCCAGCCTTTTTTGAGGGAGGTAGAATCACCCGTGATAGTATTCACTATTTAATCATCGATGGCGTTCCCACTCCCGTCCACGAGACGGAATTTGCTCGCGATTCGGTTTTTGCCTACCACTATAGTTATCTGCCGGATTATGTGGAGGAGAAAACCCAAGGTAAAATTAAAGCAGATGATGTAGAGAGATTTTTACTGGCAGATATCCGTCAAGGTAGTTTAGAACGACTGCAAAAGCTCAAAAATAATCAATGTGGGGTGGTAGATGGGGAAACTCAAGCGGATCTCGATCGCTTTGCTGAAGATATTTTAACCGCCGCAGGGGAGGGAAAAAAATTTTTATTCCGTAGTGCCGCCAGTATTTTAACTTCTTTGGCTAATTTAGGAACTCAACCGATCGCACCCGAATCTATGGGTAAGTATAAGCCCACGGGGGAAGCCGGGGCAATTATCGTCGGTTCCCACGTCAAAAAAACTAGCCAACAATTAGATGAACTGCTTCAACAACCCAACACCGTCGGAGTCGAAATCGATGTGACGGCATTGCGCGATCGTCCTGAGCAACGAGAGCAACTCCTAGCACAAGCTCTGGAAAAAGTCAAGCTTATTCACAAAAATAAACAAACCCCCGTGATCTATACCAGTCGGCAAGAGTTAACCTTTGCTTCTGTGCAGAAACGTCTTGATTTTGGGGTTGCCGTCTCCACCCTGTTAATGGACATTGTTAAGGGTTTACCCAGTGATATCAGTTTTTTAATCAGTAAAGGCGGAATTACCTCTAATGATGTCTTAAGTACGGGTTTAAGCCTGCAATCAGCCCGTTTACTCGGTCAGATTCTCCCCGGTGTCTCCATGGTTCGCACAGCAGCCGATCATCATCTCTTTCCTAATTTACCCGTGGTTCTTTTCCCGGGTAACGTCGGTGATGTCCAAGCTTTGGCCACAGTTTATCAACGTTTGTGTCAATAGGAGGCAATCAGTAATCAGTGAGCAGTGAGCAGATGTGAGTTTTCAGTTCACTGATTACTGAAAAAAGCTCCCCAATTCATAATTCTGGTGGTGATTCGGTAGTAGTGATGGCGGCTTAATCCTTTGCCTTGCTGTGCATTGTAGTCATGGATAAAATACCAAAGGGTTCCCCAAGGTGATTCTCCATTTTTTTAGAGAAAGATAGACTCTCTCTCACCAGCCAAGAAATCCTTAGTCGAAAGGTATTATTTAATCTTTCAATAACTGGACTTCCCCGTTGACAAAAAGCCATAACCTGTGCTGTAGAAGGGATTAAGAGAATTTCCAGCACCCCGTTACTGGGTACAAATCAGGGAAACTCCCAATAAATCTAACGCTTTTTGTTGCAGTTGGGTCGGTCGAGTTATCTTAGAAAAACGATAACTTCCCTCTTTAATCGTACACTCCACTGTATTCAAGCAAATTGTCCCCGGGTCTTCCAACAAAGTCCGAAAACTATGCACAGGAAAGTTCTCTTGATTCCGTTTTTTTCTCTCTTTAGACTGAGCGGATTCACTCCGATTGGCTTTAATCACATTCAGAGAACTATCATCAATTTCTTCATCCTCAAATAATAAAGGAGCCAAGGACTGTTTTAAATGCCATTCCACATATTTTATTGATGTGGTCACTTTTACATTCTGGACATTTCATCGTTTTTTTTCCTTCATTGAGTTTCTATCTATTTTGCCCTCTCATCTCTTTATCTGACAACGCCTACTATTCCCTCTAATTCTGAGTATTCTGTATCTCAATTGAGAATGATGATTCGGGAGGTTGAAACTATTATTGCTCGTCAGATAAATATTGATGAATGGAATCAACTTTAAAATTAGATTTAAACCCAAAACATAAGCGATCGCTGCTCTTGTAGCACAATTGTCGTTCTCAGACTTGACAATAGGTGACGTTTGTTGTAGAATACATTAAAATTTCGAAGCAGGAAAATAGCAGAAATTGAGTCCAAGAATGATTGAGAAAGTTTTAACAAGGTTTTTTAGGGCGATCCCTTATTTTTTAATCGGTGTTATTTTTGCTTGGTTTATATCTGGCTTTTGGATTCACGGAACACCTTCTACATTGCTGATAAAGATAATTGAAAATCGGGTTATTTTTCTGGGAATTCTGTCAGCAATTATGGCTAGTCTCAAGATTCGTCTTCCCTCAGAGCTTCGTCTTCCCTCAGAGCATGGAGTCCGCCACTCAGCACTCCAATGGATGGGTTCCTTTATAGGTCTTTGGATTTCATCTGTAGTCATTAGTATAGTTCTTATTATTTTCCCAAATATTATTTTATCAATGGCAGTTAATGGTGCAGTAAAACTTTTGGCTTTTGGACTTGCTTGGAAGCTTATTGCAGTTTTATTGTTGTCTATGCTTGTAATATTTATTTTATTGATTTTGACTGGAGCATTAGGATTGCTTATATTTTATGGCACAATGATTTCAGAATTAATATTTGAATTGTTGAATATAGGGCCTTCATTTTTCTTAGAGGATAATAATTTTATTATTTCAGCAATGTTTTTATGGAATCCAATTCTCTTGTTACTAGGTATATTTACAGGAGTAAATTTGGCTAGATCACTAATCTTGTAATTCCCTTGCATATCTCTACCCTTGAGGTCTAACGATTCGTTGGAGCGGAACGGAGGTTCACACGATCAGTTTTGATAGAAAGTGCGATCGCCGCTCTTGTAGGGTGCGTTAACGAAGTGTAACGCACCTAATCTATGGTTATTCAATAATTGATGTAATGGTGGATTACGCTGCGCTAATCCACCCTACGGGGGGTTAAAATTATTATTCTTCCCCTATTTTTTCGGTTATGCTACAGTGCTTGTGAAGCAGCATAGACTTTTACTTCCTTCTCTAAACGTTCTCTGAGCCTATCTTTTTCTACTTCAATATCATACCTTGTTTGAAGATTCATCCAGAACCTTTCAGACATACCAAAATAACGGGAAAGCCTTAAGGCAATATCAGCAGTAATTCCTCGCTTTTCCTCGATAATTTCCTTGATTTGCTCTATTGGTACATTAAGATCTTCTGCCAAACGTTCTTGGCTAATTTCCATCGGTTTGAGAAATTCTTCTAACAGAATCTCACCAGGATGAATGGGGGCTAATAATTTTTTCTCAGTCATGATTATTGAGTAACAATTAATGATAATCGACTATTTCTACATTGTAGGCGTTGCCATTTTTCC
The DNA here is from genome assembly GCF_048564745.1 of Microcystis sp. Classification (NCBI taxonomy): domain Bacteria; kingdom Bacillati; phylum Cyanobacteriota; class Cyanophyceae; order Chroococcales; family Microcystaceae; genus Microcystis; species Microcystis sp. The sequence goes on along the minus strand of NZ_JBLZRT010000087.1, from coordinate 9,970 downwards.
AAATAAAACAAATCCGCCACTGATCGTTAATTCGGATACTATGCTGATTTTTTCTATCTCCTGAGAGTTTTTCCAACCGATTAGATGGAGGAATGTATAAATCCTGTAAAGTTTCGGCCGCGTCTAAAACTTCTAGCTTTCTCCGAGCATTTCGTTGAATATCTTGAGGTAATTTTCGTGGAAATTTACGTTTGAATACTTGCTCTGTCTCCTTAGATGCAAAACTCTTAATCATCAATAATTAGCAAAATGCACTACTATCATATCATCTTAGTGCGATCGTCGATCTCATGCTAACGTTATCACTGAAACTAGGCTCAGGTGCAGGTAGCATGGGAGTCAAGCGATATCCCTGTTCTTGATACCAGTCATCCACCAGGACATAAATAATAGTCAAGAGGGTGGGAGCATCTATCCTATTCATGGGAGGCCTCATGCTTTGGAGTGATTACCTTTATCGTGATGCCTCCCTTTGATTTTACAAACCTCTCTATCTCGCATCAGCCGTAATTCCTAATTTATAATTCCTAATTCCCACTGCTGCCGGCTGCTCAAGGTTCATAATTAAAGAAACATCTTTACTGATAGCCAGTTAATTTTTATGAAAACTGTTGCCGATACGGACTTGCAAAGGCTAGAAGATTTAATTATCAACGGACAAAAAGCGATCGAGACTCGTTTCACAGCGATCGAGAATAGTATCGTTGAAATTAAAGCTGATATTGGCGAAATTAAAGCTGATATCAAGGAAATCAAGCAAGATGTTAAATCCCTAGAGATAGGACAGGCAAAATTAACCGAAAGGGTGGAAGGGATGGATAATCGCCTCAAAATAGTTGAGGGTAGTCAAAAAAATCAAATTTGGGCATTGATGACCATTTTAGGCGGTTCACTGATTACCGCTTCCGTCGGTTTGCTGATCGCTATTTTGCGCTTTGTCTTGTTTAAGTAAAAAATTATCTTTATGGATGAAACTAAAACCGGAATAAATCAAGAAATCGACCTAGAAACCGAAAAAATTGAGCCATCAGCCTCGGTAATGTCGAGATACGCCCAAATCCATCTAAAAAGCGAGGGTGAGAAATTGGTGCTAATTTTACCCAAAACCGGCACTGGGGAGACAAGTCAGGATTGGACAGATATCTTGACAGGATTAAAATATTATCTCCGTAATAGCGGCCAAAACTGCCCCGCTAGAACACCAGTACACCTACGGGCCAACAATCGCCTGATGGATACGCGCCAACTACAAGCGATCGCCACAATTTTAGACAGTGCCGAATTACCCCTGCACACCATCCAAACCCAAAGAAGACAAACCGCAGTGGCAGCGGCAACTATGGGTTACAATGTCGAACAAATGCAAGCGAATCCCACGGTTTTCGGGGATGAGCAACCGCCGCAATCCCTCCTCGCCGAACCTTTGTACTTAAAAACCACCCTGCGATCGGGTGTAGAAATCCGTCACCCGGGTACAGTTATAATCATGGGCGATGTCAACCCCGGCGGATCAATCGTCGCTGATGGCGATATATTAGTTTGGGGGAGTTTGCGCGGTGTGGCCCATGCCGGATTCCGCGGCGATCGAGCGGCGCTAATCATGGCTCTGCGAATCGATTTAACTCAACTGCGGATCGCGGAATTAGTGGCACGCGCCCCGGCTTTGAATAGCGATCGCATTGAACCAGAAATTGCCTGTATCAGCGAAGGAGGAATCCGCATCATTGGGGCTTATAATTTTTCCAGAACCTACACCTTTAAAGATAAAGTGGGATGGGTAGAAAAAAAGTGATCAGTGACCAGTAAACAGTGATCAGTAAATAGTGATTCAGTGACCAGTAAAAATAGGGGTTAACTGCGTTGAAATGAAAAACTCTATCAAACCAATAACTGATAACTGATAACTGATAACTGATAACCGGTAACTGATAGCTGATAACTGATAACTGATAACTGATATAAATTATGGCTCGTGTAATTGTGGTGACATCGGGAAAGGGGGGAGTTGGTAAAACGACGGTAACGGCGAACTTAGGTTCAGCCTTATCTCAATTAGGCTGTCGAGTCGCCCTTGTCGATGCCGATTTCGGACTGAGAAATCTCGATTTATTGTTAGGATTAGAACAGCGTATCGTTTATACTGCCCTCGATGTGGTGGCGGGAGATTGTAGCCTTGATAAAGCTTTAGTTAAGGATAAAAGACAGGAAAATCTGGTTCTATTACCGGCGGCGCAAAATCGCACCAAAGAGGCAATTACTGCCGAGCAAATGAAGGATTTAGTCGCCCAATTGTCAAAAAGTTATGATTATGTATTGATTGATTGCCCGGCAGGAATTGAAATGGGTTTTCGCAATGCGATCGCCGCTGCCCAGGAAGCGATCATCGTTACTACCCCAGAAATGTCGGCGGTGAGAGATGCCGATCGCGTGGTGGGATTACTAGAAAGCGAGGATATTAAAGGTATCCGTCTGATCGTCAACCGGCTGCGGCCAGAAATGATCCAACTTAATCAGATGATCAGCGTCGAGGATATTCTCGACCTCTTGGTAATTCCCCTGTTGGGGATTATTCCCGACGATCAAAGAATTATTATTTCCACTAATAAAGGGGAACCATTAGTATTAGAGGAGAAGACTTCCCTTCCCGCCATGGCCTTTAGAAACATTGCCCAACGTTTACAGGGTCGCGATGTGCCGTTTCTAGATTTAATGGCCGGTCAGGAAGGTTTTCTTACCCGTCTGCGTCGTCGCTTGTTTGGGCCTTAAACTCTCTCATCTCAACCCCTTAACCTACTATGAATGACCTGATCGATAAACTTCTAGCATGGCGCGGTTCGGGCAAAAGTGGCGACCAAGCTAAAAAACGCTTAAAACTTATTCTGGCCCATGATCGGGCCGATCTTAGTCCCGAAATTCTCGATATGATGCGTCAAGAAATCTTAGAAGTGGTCGGTCGTTATCTTGATATCGACACCGAGGAAACCGAGTTACTCCTAGAAAGTGACCAACGAACTACCGCCCTGATTGCTAATTTTCCGATTCGTCGCATCAAACGCCGTCCTTTAACCTAAAAATTGCCATGAAAACTCAACCGAGCGAGCTTTGGCTTAGTCTAGCGGTCAGTCCCTTTCTTCTCTCCTATCTGGCCTTGCGGTCCCTCAATCATTGGTTAATTGAATTGGGCCAGGAAAGTGAGGAATTGTTTCGCGGCGATCGCTTGCCCCTTCTCAATATTCCCGATCAGTTACCGGTCAACAGTGACCGATAATCCAAGAAAAAAGTCTTTTTGCCCCCTGAAAAGAGGCAATAATGGTAAAGTTTTTGTTAAAAATAGGAAAAAATGTGATTCTTTGGCATATAATCTCATTTTTGACAAACCCTAAGAACTAATCCCGATAGATCAGTTATCGGTGGTCGGTTATCAGTTATCAATGATCAGATTCGAGTTTTCAGTGAATAGTATTAAGGGGCAAGTTCTGAGCTTTCTTTTTACTGATGACTGATGACTGATGACTGATGACTGTTTACTGATTACTGATTACTGATTAATGAAATTATGAGCGTCCTTGTCCCCTCAACCGAAACCGAACAGGATATTTTCAGCACTTCCAACCTGTTTCTGCAGCAAAGACTGAAATTAATCGAAGATTTATGGAAAGAAGTCTTGATCTCCGAATGTGGTCAAGAATTAGTCGATTTACTGGAATTACTGCGCCATCTCTGTTCTGAGGAAGGACAAGTGACCGATGATAGTGCGGAGGCAACGATCGCCAAAATGATCGAAGACTTGGAACTGGGGGAAGCGATCAAAGTTACCCGGGCTTTTGCCCTCTATTTCCAGTTAATAAATATAATCGAACAACACTACGAACAAAGGGATCAGCAACTACTGCGACGGACGGTGATCGGGGAAGAAAACGAAAGTCCCAAGGCTGACCCAACGCAAAAAAGCCTTTTAGCCACCATTGTCGGGGCCGATTGGCTGGAAAAAACCCTGAACGAGTCCGATCACTCCAGCCCAAAATCGGGACTATTTCACTGGTTATTTCCCTATCTTAAACAGGTTAACGTCCCTCCCCAAGAAATCCAGCGTCTTCTCGATCAGTTAGATATCCGTCTGGTTTTCACGGCCCACCCCACGGAAATTGTCCGTCACACCATTCGCATTAAACAGCGCCGCATCTCGGGCATTCTCGAAAAACTCGACCAAGCAGAAGAAATCTTTCGCAGTATGGGGTTAACTAACTCCAGAGAAGCACAAACAGTCACCAAACAGTTAAAAGAAGAAATACGTTTCTGGTGGCGAACAGATGAACTACACCAATTTAAACCCACCGTCGTCGATGAAGTGGATTACGCCCTGCACTACTTCGATGAGGTTCTCTTCGATTCCCTACCCCAGTTAACCCTGCGTCTGCAGCAAAGCCTACAATCCTCCTTTCCCCGTTTACAAGCGCCGAAAAATAACTTCTGTCGCTTCGGTTCTTGGGTGGGGGGGGATCGGGATGGCAATCCCTCCGTTACCCCCGAAGTCACCTGGAAAACCTGCTGTTATCAGCGCAATCTGGTTATTAAAAAATATCTCGATGCTATTCGCGACCTGACCAGTATTTTAAGTGCCTCCCTGCACTGGTGTCACGTCTTGCCGGAGTTGCTGGACTCCCTGGACAGAGATAAACAGCAAATGCCCGAAATCTATAGCCAGTTAGCCATCCGCTACCGTCAGGAACCCTATCGCCTCAAATTGGCCTTTATTCAAAAACGTCTGGAAAATACCCGTGATCGCAATGATCGCCTCAATGACCCGGAAGAACGACAATTATTAACTAAACTCAACGAAACCAACATCTATCGCTCTGGTTCCGAGTTTTTAGCCGAATTACAGCTATTACAGCGCAGTCTCTTGCAAACCGGTCTTTCCTGTCAAGAACTGGATCAACTGATCGCCCAAGTGGAGATTTTTGGCTTTGTCCTGACTCAGTTAGATTTTCGGCAAGAATCCACCCGTCACGCCGAATGTATCGAAGAAATCGCCGCATATCTGGGAGTTTTACCGAAACCCTACGGTCAATTAACCGAATCAGAAAAAATCGCCTGGTTAGTGGAGGAATTAAAAACCCGTCGGCCGCTAATTCCCCGGGAAATGCCCTTCTCGGAAAGAACCTGCGAAACCATTGAAACCCTGCGAGTTTTAAGAAGTCTGCAAGGGGAATTTGGCCTGGAAATCTGCCAAACCTACATTATCAGCATGACCAACGAGGCCAGCGATGTGCTAGAAGTGCTGTTATTAGCCCAAGAAGCTGGTTTATACGACCCCGCCACTAGCCGCAGTTCCCTCCGCATTGTTCCCCTCTTTGAAACCGTCGATGACCTCAAACACGCCCCCGGCATCATGCAGACTTTGTTTGAATTGCCCCTCTATCGGGCAGCCCTAGCCGGCGGTTACGACCATTTAGCGGCTTTAAACAGGGAGGAAGTGGCCCCGGAACCTGCCATCCTCGAACCGAGTAATTTACAGGAGATTATGGTGGGTTACTCCGATAGTAATAAGGATTCTGGCTTTTTAAGCAGTAATTGGGAAATTCATAAGGCCCAGAAGGCTTTACAAAAAACCGCTAAACAATACGGCGTGGATCTACGTCTTTTTCATGGCCGGGGCGGTTCCGTCGGTCGCGGTGGGGGTCCGGCCTACGCCGCTATCCTCGCCCAACCCCGGGGAACTATTAACGGTCGCATTAAAATCACCGAACAAGGCGAGGTTTTAGCCTCGAAATACTCTTTACCAGAATTGGCCTTGTATAACCTCGAAACGGCCGTAACGGCAGTCATACAGGCAAGTTTACTGGGCAGTGGTTTTGATGATCTCGAACCCTGGAATCGCATCATGGAGGACTTGGCCACCTGTTCACGGCAAACCTATCGCAGTTTGATTTATGAAGAACCGGACTTTTTAGACTTCTTTCTGTCCGTGACTCCCATTCCTGAAATTAGTCTTTTACAGATTAGTTCCCGACCGGCCCGCCGGAAAAGTGGTCAACAGGATTTAAGTACCCTGCGGGCAATTCCCTGGGTGTTTAGTTGGACGCAAACCCGTTTTCTTTTACCAGCTTGGTATGGTTTAGGGACAGCTTTACAGATGTTTCTCGATGATTCTCCTAGCAGAAATTTGGAATTGTTACGCCATTTTTATCACAAGTGGCCTTTCTTCCAGATGGTGATTTCTAAGGCAGAAATGACTTTATCAAAGGTGGATCTACAGATGGCCTATCACTACGTCAGTGAACTTTCTAAACAGGAAGATCGAGAACGTTTTCAACGTCTGTTTGAAAGGATCAAAGAGGAATATAATCGCACTAGCGAGATTGTTCTCCAGATCACCGGCGAGAAACATTTATTGGATAATGATCCGAATTTACAGCGCTCGGTGCAGTTACGCAACGGTTCGATCGTTCCCCTCGGTTTCCTACAGGTGTCTCTCCTGAAGCGTTTACGTCAATACAACAGTCAAGCTCAATCCGGTGTGATTCATTTCCGCTATTCTAAAGAGGAGTTATTAAGGGGTGCTTTAATGACGATTAATGGTATTGCCGCAGGGATGAGAAATACCGGTTGATTACAGATAATTAGGGTGTGCTGAAAAAGTGTATTGGTGGGGGCAGGGTGTGGGCTTCGGCCGTGAGCTCAGCCGAACGGGTGTAGGGTGTAGGGTGTAGGGATTTTGAGGGGGTCAACCACCTAATTTTCAGGGAAAAAGTCCTTGAAATTTCCCTCCGATACCCGCAATGGCTGGCACTTTTTGAGGGGAAAAAAGTCTAAAAATGTTACCCAACAAGGTTTTTAGATTTTTTCAGCCAGCCCTAATTAATGGTAGTTTTCGGGGGGATTGTCTTGAAGGTAATCCACCCTATTTTTGTGATTTGTCAACTTTTTGTAGAACTTCTACTAAGTTGTTATTTTTAAAGGGAAAATCACCGCTAAAATTGGGCATTACTTCCGATTTTATCACTCAATCCAAGCTTTGGGGGGGTTCTATTGGCTAATATTAAGTAGCTGGTTATAATTAAATTAAAAATGGATTTTAGGTTCGATCCCCCCTGCCCCCCTTGATAAGGGGGGTGCCGATCCCCCCTTAGTCCCCCCTTTAATTCCCCCTTGATAAGGGGGGTGTCTGATAATTTTTAACGCCTACCTACTTACTATCACTTATGGACTAAAAATGAAGATTTTACCGCTAACAGTTGACAATTGACCATCGCTTCCGAAGAGAGGCAATTAAGCTCACTGGTGTGTCGGAAGATTAGAGATTGTGCCAAAATGGAAGGAGTGACCCAATGATTACAGGTAAATTGTCAAAAAAAAGGATCGAGTAACCGTGACTGATACCAACCTAGATATACTATCCCTGACGGATCCAGCGATCGCAGGGATTCTGCAAAAAGAACTGCAACGTCAAAGAGATCACCTAGAATTAATCGCTAGTGAAAACTTTACCTCGGCTGCCGTCATGGCCGCCCAGGGTTCGGTTTTAACCAACAAATACGCGGAAGGACTGCCAAAAAAACGCTACTATGGCGGTTGCGAATACGTTGACGAAGCGGAACAATTAGCGATCAATCGGGTTAAACGACTATTTGGGGCAAATCACGCTAACGTACAACCCCACTCTGGCGCCCAAGCTAATTTCGCCGTTTTCCTGACCCTCTTGCAGCCAGGCGATACGATTATGGGCATGGATCTCTCCCACGGTGGTCATCTTACCCACGGTTCCCCCGTTAACGTTTCTGGAAAATGGTTCCGAGTAGTACAGTACGGAGTAAGTCCCGAAAGCGAACTCCTGGACTACGATCTCATCCTTGACATCGCCCGCAAAGAAAAACCCAAACTAATTATCTGCGGTTATTCTGCCTATTCGCGCCAGATTGATTTCGATAAATTCCGCGCCATCGCTGACGAAGTGGGGGCCTACCTGATGGCAGATATCGCCCATATTGCTGGTTTAGTGGCCACTGGTCATCATCCTAACCCCCTACCCCACTGTGATGTGGTAACTACCACCACTCACAAAACCCTGCGCGGTCCTAGGGGGGGTTTAATTATGACCAAAGACGAGGAATTAGGCAAAAAATTCGATAAATCCGTCTTCCCCGGTACCCAAGGCGGACCCCTAGAACACGTGATCGCGGCGAAAGCGGTGGCTTTTGGGGAAGCATTGAAACCGGAGTTTAAAATTTATTCGGGCCAAGTAATCGCTAATGCCCAAGCTTTGGCCGGTCAGTTGAAGGCTAGAGGGATTAAAATTGTCACTGATGGTACGGATAATCACTTGATGTTACTCGATTTAAGATCCGTGGGCATGACCGGGAAAGAGGCCGATCGCTTGGTGAGTACGATCAATATTACCGCTAATAAAAACACTGTTCCCTTCGATCCCGAGTCTCCCTTTGTCACCAGTGGTTTGCGCTTGGGTTCCCCGGCTATGACCACCAGAGGACTAGGAGAAACGGAATTTATCGAGATTGGCAACATTATCGCCGATATTCTCCTTAATCCAGGGGATGAAGCCCTGAGAACTGCTTGCCGTCAACGGGTAGCGAAACTCTGTGAAAGCTTCCCCCTCTATCCCCATCTCCATATTTCCGTCCCCGCCTTGGCCTAAAAAGAGAGATAATAAAAGTTCATAATTGGCGATTGCCTGTCAGTGGCCAATTGTGAATTAAATCGCCCCCCAATTCCCATGTCCGGAGATTTATACTATCTAATTGCTTTTCTGATCGCCCATACCGTGGTACTTTGGAGTACCCCCCTCGTCAGAACCGTCGGACTGAAAAGCGGTTACGTCGATAAACCCAACGAAAGGAAGGTCCATGAAAAGCCTATGGTTCGACTGGGGGGAGTTTCGATTTTTGTCGGTGCTTTAACTGCCCTCCTGATTGTTTGGTGGTTGGGAGGGTTTGCCGGTTTAAACAGCGATCGAGAATGGGAAGTGTGGGGCGTAACCCTAGGCGGTTTGGGCTTTTTCCTCATCGGTCTAGCGGATGATCTTTTTAATCTTTCCCCCCTCAATCGTCTGGTAATGCAGTTTAGCGTCGCTTTTCTAGCTTGGCAAGCTGGCGTTAGGATCGATTTCCTCTCTATTCCCTTCGGCGATTTATTACAAATTCATTGGCTAAGTTTACCAGTTACTCTCCTCTGGTTAGTGGGGATGGCTAACGCGATTAATTGGATTGACGGTTTAGATGGATTAGCGGCGGGGGTTTCGGGTATATCTGCCGTGGTGATTTTGATTGTAACTTTGGTGATGGGACAACCGGCCGCCGCTATTATCGCCGCCGCTTTGGCGGGTGGAGCCCTGGGTTTTCTGCGTTACAATTTTAACCCCGCCCAAATTTTTATGGGGGATGGTGGGGCCTATTTTATGGGTTTTACCCTGGCGGGTGTGGCGGTGATTGGATTGGCTAAAACCACTGCTGTGACTACTGTTGCCGTTACCGCCGTCCTATTACCCTATCTCATCCTTGCGGTTCCTCTCCTCGATATGTCCACGGTGATTATTTCCCGTCTCAAACGCGGAAAATCCCCTTTTGTGGCTGATAAACGTCATTTACACCATCGTTTACTGAAAGCGGGTATCTCTCACCGTCTGACAGTATTATTTATCTACGCCCTAACTCTCTGGGTGGGCAGTTTAGCCCTCGGTTTCTCCAATGTTCCCAGTGGTTGGGGTTTTGCCTTTGGTGCGACTCTCCTCCTCGGTTACGTCGGTTGGCAAGTCTGGCGCAATCGTGGCAGTGAACCGTAAGCCGTCTTAAACTAGAAAAAGGATTAATAATGGTTCTTCCGAACTTACACTGTAGAAAATTCCCCAAGCTCCCTCTCTGTCCAGCAATGCTCTAAAGTTGATAAATATCAATCTAACAAAAACTCAAAGCCCTATTGTACAAGCTTTACAAGCATAAGTTGTTGATAGTTT
>NZ_JBLZRT010000086.1:0-9430 GCF_048564745.1 Microcystis sp. | reverse complement strand
AATTCTTGGGCTGCCCATTTCTCCATTTTTTTGCTTACCTCCACCTTGATTCCTTCTTTCAAAACTATACCTATCAATCGTTTCCCCTTTTTTTAAGTTTCTTCTCTTTTTGTTAAGAAAGATCCGACTAATGGATAGCTTGATAAGGGGGGTGTCTGACAGCTTTTAACCCCTACCTACTTAAATAGTGACGAGGACAATTTCCAATCCCCAGTCGGATTAACTTTGTTAGCTATAGCATCCCTAAATGAAATGTGAAAAGGTATCGTATTTTTTAAGTTTAGGAAAATTAAATAATTGAAATTTAGCCAAAAACTCGAACAGTCGTTTAACCACAAGAAAACCTTTCGCCATCCCATAAAATCCGCTCAAAAGACTTGTTAACTGTAGCCAAATCGTTTCTACTAGATTTTCTTCGGTTTGGTGCGCTCTCAGTTTTCTGCTGACGTTCTTTGCGCTATTTGACCGAATAAACCCTTTTTAAGGCATTAGGGAAGGATAGGCTATGCCGACTTTTATTTTATGAGACTAGGCTATTGTATCAACTTTTAATTAAACAGCTAATCGGCTAAAGTGATAAGTAAATATTATTTTAAGTTTATTTAAGGCTGTCATTACTAATGGTAAGTTGAGCCTGGTGAATTTTCGCGTAGTATCAAAAAGGAAACTCATTCGACCTGTTCAGTGTAAACGGGGAGAGAAGGCATTTTGAGACTGAGGAACAACCTATGGCAAAGAAAATAAAGACAACCACTTATAAAGTCACCCTGAAAACACCCAAGGGCGATTATGAAATTGATGTTCCCGATAATGAATATATTCTCGAGGCAGCAGAAGAACAAGGATTAGATTTACCCTTTTCTTGCCGTGCTGGTGCTTGCTCTAGTTGCGCTGGTCAACTCGAATCTGGTATCGTTGATCAGTCCGATCAATCCTTCTTAGATGACGATCAAATTGAAGCGGGTTATGTCCTCACCTGTGTGGCCTATCCGACTACTGACTGTGTGATCGTCACCCACAAAGAAGAAGATTTGTACTAATTTAACTCAATATTCGGGGGTTAGATACTCCAACAATACAACAATAATAGAGCGGGAACTGCAAGGGCGACAGTTCTCGCTTTATTTGTATTTTTGCCTCTTGACTCGACAATGAGATAAAGCCCAAAAATTAATCCTGCTAGAGGTTTCCTGCAAATTCATAATCATATGGTAGTATAGTTATAAAGCTATATAAAGGGAGTCAGAGATCATGCTATTCCGTCAGATGTTCGATCCCGAAACCAGCACTTATACTTATTTGATTGCCGATCCCGTCAGCAAGGAAGCGGTATTGGTGGATCCAGTCCTGGAACAGGTGGAAAGGGATGATCGGCAATTACGGGAGCTAGGATTAACGCTAAAATATTGTTTAGAAACCCATATTCACGCCGATCACGTCACAGGAACTGGAAAATTAAGGCAAATCACAGGCTGTCTGGGTATAGTTCCCGAAAATGCCCAAGTAGCCTGTGCTGATCGCCATCTGACGGATGGAGAGGAATTGTTACTAGGAAATATCACCATCAAAGCGATCGCTACTCTTGGCCACACCGATAGTCATCTAGCCTATTTAGTCAATAACAGTCATATTTTGACAGGAGATGCCCTATTTATCCGGGGTTGTGGTCGTACCGACTTCCAAAGCGGCGATGCTGGTACTCTCTTTGATTCGGTCACGCAAAAACTTTTCACTCTCCCCGATAGTACCCTAGTTTATCCCGGCCACGACTATCGCGGTTTAACTGTCTCCACCATTGCCGAAGAAAAACAATACAATCCCCGTTTTGTCGGACGTAACCGCAGACAATTTATCGAGTTTATGAACAGTCTTAATTTACCAGATCCCAAAAAGATCATGGAGGCGGTTCCCGCTAACCAAGGCTGCGGTAATTTAGGAGTTGTTTTAGCTTAAAGATCTATTCAGGAGATTAACGATGACCAATACCACAAATCAAGCAAAATTACTAGAATTTGATGCCCATACTTTAAAAAACTTAATTGAGCGCCGAGAAGTTTGCTTAATTGATGTGCGAGAACCGGGGGAGTACGCCAGCGATCGCATTCCAGGGGCCAAATTAGTACCACTTTCCAGTTTTAACCCTAATTCGATCGCTTTTGACCCCAATCAAACCCTAGTTCTCTATTGTAATTCTGGCAGCAGATCCACTGTAGCGGCACAAAAACTGATTGCGGCAGGATTTAGCCAAGTTGCCCAGCTTAAAAACGGCTTAAATACTTGGAAAAGTGCGGGTTATGCCACCGAAAAAGACCAAAATGCGCCAATTAGCCTATTTCGTCAGGTGCAGATCGTTGCTGGTTCCCTAGTAGTCCTCGGAACAGTATTAGGAGCCTTTCTCTCGCCTTGGTTCCTGATTTTAAGCGGTTTTGTCGGTTCCGGTCTAGTTTTTGCGGGAATTAGTAATACCTGTGCTTTAGCTATGCTTCTGGCTAAACTTCCCTATAATCAACCCCATCGGGGGAAATAGGGGGTTAGGGGTTGGGTGTGGGAATTATGAATTGGGAAGTGGGGAAGTGGGGAAGTGGGGGAATTTCAACTAAAACCCCAACACCCTAACACCCCCCGCAACGCGCACGCAGTGACCACCCCAACACCCTAAAACCCTATCACCGTATCTCCTGCCTCCTGACGACCGATAGCTAAAATAACTGATAACTGAAATGACTTGGTTAATTGGACATTTATTAGCCGTTTGTACGGGGATTAGTCTGGGATTGCTGGGAGGAGGAGGTTCTGTACTAGCATTACCGATTCTAGTCTATGTGATGGGAGTACCGACCAAATCAGCGATCGCTATGACGCTTCTAGTCATCGGTAGTGTCAGTTTACTCGGCACGATTCCCCACTGGAAAAAAGGCAACATTAACTTAAAAACCGCTTTTATCTTCGGTTCTGCCACGATGGTAGGGGCTTTTTTGGGAGCAAGATTAGCCACATTACCCCTTGTCACTGCCACCTTCCAGATGCTCCTGTTTGCAACACTAATGGTAATAGCAGCAGCCTTTATGATTAGTAGATCAACACAGATAGATAATCCTGATTATAAAGCCCGCGATCGCCAAAAAAATCTGACTCTCTACCCCCAACCAGTGTGCCGATATTGCTGGCTCTGGTTAATGAGCGAGGGAATTGCTGTGGGTGTCCTGACGGGATTAGTTGGGGTTGGGGGAGGCTTCGCTATCGTTCCCGCGCTGGTATTATTGGGCAAAATCCCCATGGTTCAAGCGATTGCCACTTCCCTGCTGATTATTTCCCTCAATTCTGTAGCCGGATTACTGGGCTATTTAGGTCATATTAGCGTCGATTGGCAGTTAACCCTATCCTTTGCTTTTGCGGCTGCCCTCGGTACTCTTATCGGTTCCTATCTGGGACAGTTTGTGTCCGCAAAACAGTTACAAAAAGGTTTTGGTTATTTTCTCTTAGCGATCGCAACTTTAGTTTTAATTCAAAATCGTCACATCCTGCACAATGTCCTGACTCCGAAAGGCCATTCTCTCATCCCGGCGGAAAAGGTTAGATTTATTCAGCCAACCCTACTTAAGACTGATAACTGATAACCGATCACTGATCACTAATTATCGGCCCACTTCAGCGAAAATCTCGGCTAAAATCTCTCCAGCACCAGCTTCGCGCACTTTATGGGCTAAATCTCGTCCTAAGACTTCCCCATGGCTAGGATCGCCGCTAACCGAGTCCTTAATCAGGCGCTTACCGTCGAGACTAGCCACCATACCCGTTAAAGTTAGGATACCATCCTCGATCGCCGTATTTACTCCGATGGGAACTTGACAACCCCCCTCCAACTCCCGTAAAAAAGCGCGTTCAGCATAGCATCTATCGCGACTAGGGGCGTGTTCCAACACTTTTATGACTTCCAAAACCTCCGGATCAGCATCGCGGCATTCTATCCCTAAAGCACCCTGTCCCACCGCATGGAGAGAAATTGCTGCCGGGATAACCTGATGAACTCGATCGCCTAATCCTAACCTTTCTAGTCCCGCTACTGCCAGAATAATCGCGTCGTATTCTCCCGCGTCCAGTTTTGCCAGACGGGTGTTGACATTGCCGCGCACATCCTTAAAAGTCAGATGGGGATAATGGTAACGCAACTGGGCCAATCGCCGCAGGGAAGAAGTCCCCACCACCGCACCTTCCGGTAAAGTGTCTAATTGATAGTCTTGATTTTGGCTATTTACCACCAAAGCATCGGCCGGATTCACTCTTTCCGTGACGCAACCCAAGATTAAGCCTTCGGGCAAATTAGTGGGCAGATCCTTGAGAGAATGGACGGCAAGATCGATCGATCTATCCAACATTCCCACTTCTAGTTCTTTGGTAAATAAACCCTTATCACCGATTTTCGCCAGGGCCACATCGAGAATTTTATCGCCTTGGGTACTCATCGTCTCCACCTCAAACTGTCGATGGGGGTGGTGTTTACTCAATTCTGCCTGTACCCAATAGGTTTGTACTAGGGCTAACTGACTTTTACGCGAACCGATACGCAGGGAACGAGGAGGACTAGAAACGGACATATCTGAAGTAGGAATTTAACTAAACATCTATCGGACTGCTCGATCTAGACTATCCTGATCTCACCCCTGTTGAGTAATCACTTTCTAGGTTAGGCATAAATAGTTACATCTCTTAATATTTTTCAGGAAATGGGGTGACTATTATTCCCCACTGACAGCAAAGCTGAAAGCCTAGATTAAAATAGAGGGACAAACGTTGCAACAGGGTCTAACTAATGACAATGTTTGAACGGACAAATTGGCTAAAGTAGCTGGTTATAATTAAATTAAAAATGGATTTTAGGTTCGATCCCCCCTGCCCCCCTTGATAAGGGGGGTGCCGATAGGCGGGGGGATCCCCCTTGATAAGGGGGGTGCCGATAGGCGGGGGGATCCCCCTTAATAAGGGGGTTGCCGATCCCCCCTTAGTCCCCCCTTAATAAGGGGGGCATCTGAAAGTTTTTAACGCCTACCTACTAAACTCGCTAATTTGAATTTGTTTTCTGAAAAATCATTAAATGTTGTTGGGGCAAAGTCTCGATGATTTCTTCCGGCACTAAACCGACAGCGGCCATTTCTTTTTCTACCTGTCTGCGGGTCATTTTATGAAGGGCCTTGATGGGAATCAGAGGGTTTTCACGACGGTATTCTGCTAATACCACCCTACCATCGGGTTTTAAGGATTTGACCAGATTCTCCATCATCTCGCGGGGAGAGGAAAACTCGTGATAAGCATCCACCATTAAAGCTAAATCGATCGCATTTATAGGCAATTGGGGATCGGTTTCTGTGGCGAGAATTGTGGTGACATTCTTCACTTGATTTTCCTCGGCTAAAAAATCAATTGCCCCTAACATTTCCGGTTGCACATCGACGGCGAAAACTTGTGCTACTAAATTCGCCATAGGAAAACTAAAATAACCTGTACCTGCGCCGATATCTGCCACTAGATCTGTGGGTTTTAGATGTAGTGCGGTGATCAGATCATCGGGTTTTTCTGTGAAACGGCGACTAGGACGTTCTAACCATAACATTTCTTGGTGTCCCATGACTTTAGCGATTTCCCGTCCTAGATAAAATTTACCGATACCATCGCGACTATGAAGCGATCGAATCTGGTAATATTGCTGCGGTGCTAAAACTGAAGTATCGTAGGTAAGATTTAATAATCCGAAACCGCAAAAAACCACTATTAGAAACGAGACAATTAAGAAAAATTTTTGCTTAAACAGCATCGGGATTAAAAACGGTGGGCTAAAAAAAAATAAATTCCCCGTCCGGGACAGGGAAAAAATCTATATTGATCAACAAAACAATTAATCCAAAAATCCCATTAAAGTTTCGGGATCATCGATTTCATTGGAAGCAACGGGACGATTACCCATGACTGTATAAGTTTCGCTAATGTGCAGATGACTGAGAGCGATCGGACGATTGCCAGAGATCGCCAGAGTGCTGCTAACTTCCATACCACTAGAGCCGACAGGACGCAATCCACCGACGGAAGAATAGGTACTAACCACTTTCAGATGGCTAACTTCTACGGGACGGCCCCCAGGTAACATTTCATCTTCCGTGAAGTGAAGATGGCTAGTACCAACAGGACGATTTTCGGGTAAGCGATGTTCGGGTTGATAGAATTTTAAGGCTTTGGAAGCCGATTCAGCGTTGTTTTTCACCGAAAGGGCGACCACTTCTTTATCTTTGGCGGTTTTAGCCGTAGTAGCTTTACCGCGTGTGCTGGTCTTTTCTTCTGTGGTTGCTGGGGTTTGAGTCCCGTTCGTTTCTAGATTTTCCACCGTCATAACCTGATACTCCTTTCCGTTAATAGCTTCGGGGAAACGATAAGATTTAAGTTTAGGGTATTCTCGAAGACTTTTAATCTTTTTTTAAAATCCTCTCTAATATTAAGATACATCTTTCTTTCCCAAAACCCTATAAGTGTTGGTAATTTGATTGATAATTTATTTTGCCTGTTCTCTACACCCAGCCGCT
This sequence comes from Microcystis sp., assembly GCF_048564745.1. Lineage (NCBI taxonomy): Bacteria > Bacillati > Cyanobacteriota > Cyanophyceae > Chroococcales > Microcystaceae > Microcystis > Microcystis sp. Next base: position 2,861 of record NZ_JBLZRT010000086.1, on the reverse strand, counting down.
AATGACCGCTTTTCAACTACAAGCACCCTTTCAACCCACTGGGGATCAACCGGCAGCGATCGATCAATTGGTAGATTCCCTGCAAAACCGGCAGCGTTTCCAAACCCTCTTGGGGGCAACCGGCACCGGCAAAACCTTCACCATTGCCGCCGTCATCGAGAAAATCGGCAGGCCTACCCTCGTCCTGGCCCATAATAAGACCCTGGCGGCCCAATTATGCAACGAATTGCGGCAATTTTTCCCCAATAACGCCGTGGAATACTTTATCAGCTATTACGACTACTATCAACCGGAGGCTTATATTCCCGTCAGCGATACCTACATCGAAAAGAGTTCTTCGATTAATGATGAGATCGATATGCTGCGCCATTCGGCCACGCGATCGCTGTTTGAACGCAGGGATGTGATCGTCGTCGCTTCCATTAGTTGTATTTATGGTTTGGGAATGCCGGCGGAATACCTGAAAGCGGCGATTTCCTTAACAGTTGGTCAAGAGTTCGACCAAAGGCAATTATTACGGGCCTTGGTGTCAGTGCAGTACAATCGCAATGATTTGGAGTTAACTCGCGGTCGTTTTCGTCTCAAGGGCGATATTTTGGAAATTGTCCCCGCTTACGAGGATCGGGTGATTAAAATTGATTTTTTTGGCGATGAGATTGAAAGTATTCGTTATCTCGATCCCCTGACGGGGGAAGTTTTGCAAAAATTAGAGCGAATTAGTATTTATCCGGCCCGTCACTTTGTTACCCCGGAGGAGCGTTTAGAGGTGGCTTGTCGGGATATTAAAACCGAGTTAGATAACCGTTTATTGGAGTTAGAAAAAGCGGGCAAATTACTGGAAGCGCAACGTTTGGATCAGCGGACTCGTTATGATTTAGAAATGTTGCAGGAAGTGGGTTATTGTAATGGCGTAGAAAATTATTCGCGGCATTTAGCGGGTAGATTAGCGGGGGAACCGCCGGAATGTTTGGTGGATTATTTTCCCCAAGATTGGTTATTAGTTGTGGATGAATCTCATGTTAGTGTGCCGCAAATTCGCGGGATGTATAATGGCGATCAATCACGAAAAAAAGTTTTGATCGATCACGGGTTTCGTTTACCCAGTGCTGCGGATAATCGTCCTTTGAAGTCGGAAGAATTTTGGCATAAAGTTAATCAGTGTATTTTTGTTTCGGCCACTCCGGGAGATTGGGAATTAGCCCAGTCAGAAAATCGCATTGTCGAACAAATTATCCGACCGACGGGAGTTTTAGACCCGGAGATTTTTGTGCGACCAACCGAGGGACAAGTGGATGATTTATTAGGGGAAATTAAGGAGCGAGTGCGGTTAAATGAACGGGTTTTGATTACCACTTTAACTAAACGCATGGCGGAAGATTTAACCGAATACTTACAAGAAAGGGGAATTAAAGTTAGATATCTACATTCAGAAATTCAATCAATTCAACGGATTGAAATTATTCAAGACCTGCGAGAAGGGGTCTTTGACGTGCTGATCGGGGTGAATTTGCTTCGCGAGGGGTTAGACCTGCCGGAAGTGTCTTTAGTGGCGATTTTAGACGCAGATAAGGAAGGATTTTTAAGGGCTACCCGCTCTTTAATTCAAACTATCGGCCGGGCTGCTCGTCATATTCGCGGTCAGGCAATTCTTTACGGAGATAATCTCACTGATAGTATGATTAATGCGATCGAAGAAACCAAGAGACGGCGAGCTATTCAAGAGGAATATAACCAAAAACATGGGATTATTCCGCAACCGATTGTTAAAAGGTCGAGTAATTCAATTTTGGCTTTTCTGGATATTTCCCGTCGCCTAAATTCTCAACAATTAGAGCAGGTTTGTGAGAATATAGAAGAACTTTCTTTAGAACAAATTCCCGAATTAATTCAACAACTAGAAGCGCAAATGAAAGAAGCGGCGAAAAATCTAGAATTCGAGTCAGCAGCTAAATATCGCGATCAGATTAAGCAATTGCGAGATAAGTTATTAAATCATCTTAGATAAACCTATGACTAGATTTATTCATGACCAGTTTGCCAAAGATTATCTCGAAGAATTATTATCTTCTCTGGGAGAGGTAAAATCGGCACGGGTTGTACGCGGAGAAGTACGAGAAATCGATGTCTGGTTTTCACCCCAGATTCTCGATAATAATCCTAGAGAGCTGCTGGGATTACTGGGAAAAATGGCGATTAATCCCTGTTTATTTGAACCCTTTCGCAATCCTGTCACCCCTACAGAAATTAGAACTTGTCTGTTAAAATTGTTGCAAGTGGAAGGGGAAATTAATCGTCAAGCAAATCGTCAGAAAACGAATGTTAACGATGGGGAAATCCCCCGTCTCTGGATTTTGACTCCCACCGCTTCCGCGCAACTGTTAGGAGGATTCGGAGCTAAATTAGATGAGGAGAATTGGGGGGAGGGTATCTATTTTTTAGCTCCCTCTTTACGCACGGCAATCACCGTTATCCATCAATTACCCCCAACAGAAGCAACTCTCTGGTTAAGAATTTTAGGCCGGGGAAAAGTACAAGCAAGGGCGATCGATGAGCTAGAATCGTTACCAGAGGATCATCCTTTTCGGGTAAATGCTCTAGAATTATTATTAAACTTGAGAACCTCTTTAACTAACGATCAAGAGCTTGAACAGGAGGACAGAGAGTTAATTATGAGATTATCACCTTTATACACTTCCCGTCTTCAGGAAGAACTAGATGCTGGCCGTCAACAGGGTCTTCAACAGGGTCTTCAACAGGGTCTTCAACAGGGTCTTCAACAGGGTCTTCAACAGGGTCTTCAACAGGGTCTTCAACAGGGTCTTCAACAGGGTCTTCAACAGGGTCTTCAACAGGGTCTTCAA
>NZ_JBLZRT010000085.1:0-81368 GCF_048564745.1 Microcystis sp. | reverse complement strand
TTCAAATATTTTGAGTATAAATACTCTATATACTCACTTCTCTGCGATGCAGTCGCACTCGCGGGAGCGCATTTTGTAGCTTGCTTAAAGCTTTGTTTCTGTCTGTATCACTTGTTACTTTTTAAAATGAGAATTGCTGCTAATTAGCACTCGATCGCTTCTTTTTTTCTTTTCACGATTCCCTAGTAGCGAAAAGGGTCAACCACTGCCAAAACCGATCAGACATCAAGATAGAGGATAAATCTAAAGATAGTGTGAAATTAGCAAAAATTGCCGATTTTTTTAGTATTGTATCTCTGAAAAGCTGATAGTTTCTCCGTGGGAAGGGCAAATTAAAGGTGAAAAAATAGTTATTTTTTACATCTTATAACTACTTAGATGTTAAAAACTATCAGTTCCCCCCTTATCAAGGGGGAATTAAGGGGGGATCGAACCCAACATCTATCTTAGATGCGGAGAGTTACCACGAAAGTTTGATTGCTTAAAGAGTCAAGTGCCGATAGCGATTCCTGTGGGGTCGCTATTTTTTTCGTCCCCACCGACAAAATTGAGCAGCGCTCGTCGTCCCTGCTCGCCTCGATCGAGTAAAGTAATCTCTAGATAATTTTCCGGCAAAAAAGTTAAACGTTCCGACCATTCGATCGCCACTATCCCTAAATCCACCTCGATTCCCTGCCAATAATTTTCTAGGTACAGCGCCTCGATATCTTGACCCTGCAAACGATACAAATCCAAATGATACAAAGGAAGGCGGCCTTCGTTATATTCGTTAACGAGGGTGAAGGTAGGACTAGCTATCGGCTCTTGAATACCCAATCCTAAGCCAATTCCCTGTACTAAGGTGGTTTTTCCCGCTCCCAAATCGCCTTTTAATAAAATTACACTGCCAGAGTCCAAGGTTTGCCCCAGTTTTTCCCCTAAATTGACAGTAGCTTCTCGATCAGGTAAGTCGATAATCATTTGTTTCCGCTAGGATGCCAATTAATCACTGATTCTAATATGAGTAGGTAGGCGTTGAAAGTTATCAGATGCCCCCCTTATTAAGGCTATCCCTTATAGGGAGCTTTCTTAACAATTTTTGCAGTAAGCACTCCAACCCTTATCCTGACTTGATTTCAGTTTTTTCTTTGTCAGTAAGGGTGTCAACAAGGAATATTACAAATTGTTAACCGAGTCTTGAAAGCCTTGTGCTACAAAGGTTTGAAATGTTAAGAAAGATGTGACTAAAGGACAGATCAAGGGGGGCAGGGGGGATCGAACCTAAAATCCATTTTTAATTTAATTATAACCAGCTACTTAATTTTTAGGGAAGAAGACGAGGATTCATGGTTTCTCTTGGGGTAATTTCTGCACTTTTAGAGTGGAGTAAGCGAGTTTGTTCGAGGATAGTTTCTAAGTCTTCATCTGAGAATTCTTGTACATAGTTTAATTTCACTTCTTCTAGGAAGATAATTAATAACATCTCGATTCTTTCTAAACTGTGACGGGATTGTAATTCCTCGGCGAGAGATTGCCCGAAACGCTGGACTAATTGCTGCAATAAACGCTCAAAAACTTCGTCTTCCTGGGTAATCTTGTCAGCTATATTAACAAAAGATTGATACAATTGACTAGATAGACGATTGCTCAAGTCAGTTTTTAACCCTTTCATGCCGGGTAATCGCAATAAGCTTTGATAAGCGGGAGTTTGACTGAGAATTTTCTCGATATTGTATTTAATTAAAGCTTCTGCTTCCGGTTTAACTTGCGGTAAAACCTTATCAACAGTGCTATTAACTACTAACCGAAAAATTTCGATAACTTCATTAGTATCATTGAGATTGCTATATCCGCCATTGAGGGATCGTTCGAGAAATTTCTCCACTTGTCCCTGTCGAATATATTCCTGAATTTTATTAATAATTCTCAGGACAATTATCTCAGTAATATCTTTAGAAATTAGCGCAACTAAGCCTTTAACTGCCTGTTCTTTAATCAACCTTAAGTTAATAATTTTAACTTGATCTAGGCGAATAACGGTAGGAATAAATCGCAACCATCTCCAGATAGGAATAAACAGAAAAATATCGTACCATCGCCATAACATAGCCTCGCGCCACCGTAGGCCTTTATGAGTGCGAGCAATCCACCAAGTTCTCAGCATAAATTCCCAGAAAAAGATGGTACCAAAGAAAAAATCGATCGCCTCAAAGTTATCGATCGGTCTCCCATCTTCTCCTAGGGGACGAAAATAATTAGTTTCTATTAAAGGTTGAATTTCTTGATTAAAAAACTTCAACTCTTTTTCCCAGCCATTTTGGCTGAGATAATCCCAAGTCCAAAACTTCTGAAAGGCTGTTTTTGCGGAAACATTTTCTGTTTTAAAAACCCGCAAGCGCATTTTATTTTTAATCTTCTCTAAGGTCCCAGTTTTCTCCGCCGAGGCAAAGGGATTATTATCGACCATATTGACACTATTCTGGCGCAAATTTTCTAAAATTTTCTCAATCTCTTGGCGATATTCTCCCAGATTAAACTCTGGGTTAAAGAGTTTTTGATTAATTATTTGATTAAGTTTATTAACTGTATCTAAATATTCACTGGTACTGCGATAGGGTTTAATCCCTTTCACCACATCATACTTAGCAATTCCTTTAACAAAGGGAATTTCTAGGGGTTTATCGGGAGGTATTTGTAATTCTTGAAAGGAAATCGGACCGAGTTTTATTGGTTCATTAAATCTTAATAAAGTTATTTGCAAGCGTCCCTGTAACCAAAAATCTCGCAGGGGAATATAAGTTAAATCGAAAATAACCAGAATATAATTACATAACACCAATAGGGCCATGCAAGTCTCAAAGAGATTGCGCGGGGAAAAACGACGGTTTCTGCTCACGGGGTTTTTAGTCAAAGTCATTAGCCTAGAAAGCACACTTTGACTATGGTAAACCAAAACGCCTAATTTTTTGCCTGAAAGCGATATAAGTAGTTAAAAAAGGAGCGGTTAAACTTAGTTCTGCCTCAGCAATTAATAGATGTAGTCTTCTATTCTGTAATAGCATCCTAGCAGATTCAGTTAAGCAGTTAGCTACAACTTCTTTGGCAAGAACATTTTTATTATAAGTCGGTAAGTTGCAGATTAGCATAAAATCACCCTGAATTGATTTTTATCTGTCAATAAGCCTAGAGCCTCGTAGGGTGTTTTTCCTTGCGTCAACCCAACCTATAATAATTGCTGCTCTCGTAGGGTGTGTTAATAAAGTATTGACAATGTAAATACATCCTGCCTATACTACAAGTATGGATGTCTATTTTGTCCTCAGTGGCATTACTTTTGTTTGGAATGACGAGAAATCTAGGATTAACCCGATCAACCATGACGGTATTACGTTTCAGCAAGCAGCAGAAGTCTTCTTCGATCCACTGCTGGTTGTTGTTGATGCAAGTCGCAATGATGAGGCACGAGATGCGATCATTGGGTTAGATAGACGGTGGAATCTCCTGTACGTCGTCTATATTGAGCGTGAAAACGACATCATTCGGATCATTTCGGCTCGCAAAGCCACACGCAAGGAACGTGAGTATTATGAAAGTTGAGGCATTAAAAAAACGACTGGAGAAAAATCGCCCTATGACTACAATCACGATTCGTATTCCCGAAGATGTGATTGAAGATTTAAAGCGGGTTGCACCGTTACTTGGTTTCTCAGGTTATCAACCTTTGATCCGTGCTTACATTGGACAAGGGCTGCGTGCGGATTTGGAGCGTCTAGAGGGAGATACAATTTCTGCTCTCGTTGCTAGTTTGAAGCGTCATGGTGTGAGTGATGAACTGCTGCAAGAAGCGTTGAGTGAAATTACTCCGCGTTAGTCTAGGTTTTCAGTTGTAGTGCGATCGCTTGTAGAACATAGAGTTTTATCTGTCGAGGGCGCTTCTTGCGGATAGATTGCTGGAGAGTTTGGAATTCGACACCGATTCAGCGATTGAGTCGATTGAGTTTCTTTAATCTAGCTTTCCAAGAACTGGACTCAGTTTGGTTCATTTGTTCCCTTGTTTCCGTCTACTTTCTTAGCCTACAATATCTTTTTATCACCCATCAATTTTTCCAGCTTCCCTCAATTTTCCCAAACGAGTCCCCATGTACTATCCTCAATAAATGACTAAAGATTATTGTCAGGAGTGACTTTAAAAATGCGACCAGATTTGCAAGAACTAGAAATCACGCTAGGAGAGTTAAAAAGATTAACTGGCTTTGAGTTTAGGGTTAAGTCTAAAGGTGCTTTTGTGGCAAGTAAATTAGATGATCCGACTTCGGTAAGTGCATGTTTTTTTGGAATCCTTCCTACACTAGGACTTTGGTGTATATTAGCAAATTCTAGTTCTTCTATTCACAGAGATGATAATGATTGGTTCATTATCATCTCATCAATAATCTTCATAGTTGCCAGTATATCTATCGGTATTTATCTTCTGCAACCAATCAAAAAAGATTCACATTTAATTGATGGGGTTAATCAGCATAATAAAATTATTCGTAGTTTAGATGTGTTAGATCAACTCGAATACGTTGGCAATCCTATTAAATTAAGTGAGAGAGAAAAAGTTTTAGAAGCATTAAAAATTAATCGACAAAATTTAGTTCGTGCTTTAGAAACAGGTCGAATTTTACGAGAAAACCCCAAGTTTAAGCCCGAAAAATTTAACATTGACTTAAGTGGATTGAGAGCGTTGCAAGCAACAGAAAATGCTACAGAATACGGCAGGTTTTTAGATGAAATATTACAAATAGGTGTTAATGTTCAGTCAGAAATGATAAAGCTAGAAAGTAATCGCCAAAAGTAACACAAAAGGAGTCAAAATCATGCGTACCGATTTGCAAGAATTAAAAATTTCTCTAAGTGATCTGAAAGAGTTTACGGGTAAAGAATTAAGAGCTAAAACAGATGGCACTTTTGGATGGGCAACTGATTGGGACGGATGGTTGGCAGGTTGGTTTTTGAGCCCTATACTTCTTCTACTTTCACCTGTACCTTTATTAGGTATTTTTGCAATTTTTGGTAGTATTCTGTTCTTCTTTATTGGCCTATGGTATTTGGTCATTAGCCTGTTCAATTTAATATCACCTATGAATTTAAAGTTCATTAGGGAAGTGGTTCACCATAACGAAATTATTTTAAACATAAATACCTTAGATCAATTAGAGGCTGTAGGTAATCCCGTTAAATTAAATGAAAGAGAAAAAGTATTAGAATCATTAAGAATTAATCGAGAAATTTTAGTCCGTGCATTAAAAACAGACAAAATTCTCAGGGAAAATCCTGATTTTAGACCCGAGCAATTTAATATTGTTGATTTAAGTGGACTAAGAGCATTACAAGCAACCGAAAAAGCCACAGAATATGGTAGATTTTTAGATGAAGCCTTACAAATTGGTGTTAGCGTACAAACAGAGATGAGAAAACTAGAAAATAAACGTTTGGGTTTATAGTCGGCTCTCCACCTTGTAGATATTGTCGGCTGCATTGAGGGTTAAAATTTGTTCTTTCTAATTGTTGCTAGAAATGGGTTATGATGTTTATATGTTTAGGGGCTAAAGGAGAAAAATCATTGTACATTGGTCACTAACCCTATCAGCAAAAATAGATCAACGGTTACGGCGTTATTGAAGATATTCTCATCATAACCCCCCTTAGATATTCTTCAACAGCTTATCCCTACCTAGGATGAAAATAATTATAAATTTCCTTAGCTAATTGTTCCCCAATTCCTGTCACCTGTTGCAATTGTTCTAGGGAAGCTTCGCGAATATAATCCAGAGAATGAAAATGAGCTAATAAATCTTTTTGTCGCTTAAAACCTAAACCCGGTATCTCATCCAAACGGGAACGGCGACTTTTTTGCATCCTTTGTTGTCGGTGAAAGCTAACAGCAAAGCGATGCGCTTCATCCCTGACTCGACGCAATAATTGCACTCCGGGTTGTTCCTTATCTGTCTCTAAAGGAGAGGATTCCCCCGGTAAAAAAATCTCCTCTCTCTGTTTAGCTAAACTAACAACTTTTACCTGTTCTAATAAATTCATCTCCCCTAAAACTGCCACCACTGCCGATAATTGTCCCTTTCCCCCATCAATCATAACCAAATCGGGAAAATCATCACTTTCGGCAATATTATCGGGATTTTCGGCATAACGACGAAAACGCCGCCGAATTACTTCTGCTAAACTGGCAAAATCATCGGAATGGCCGATTTTAACCTCGGGATTTTTGATTTTATAGTGACGATAATGTTGATTAGCGGCCACCCCATCGATAAACACCACTCCCGACGCGACTGCATTAGAACCCTGAATATGAGAAATATCATAACCCTCGATGCGGTGCGGCAGTGCCGGTAAATCGAGAATTACCGCTAAATCCTGCAAAGACTGTAAATCTCGGTCGGCGCTTCTTTTCGTCTTTTCTAACTCATAAAGAGCGTTTTTCTCCACCATGGCTAATAAATCCGCTTTACTTTGCCGTTGGGGGACAGTTAACTCGACTTTGCGACCTTTTTTTTCCCTTAACCACCCCGCTAACACCTCACCTTCCGGTAATTCGCAGGGTAACAGGATTTCGCTGGGAATTTCCACCCCTTCCACCGATAAATAATGTTCTTCTAGGACTTTTTGCAGGATTTCTCCCTCGTTTGCTGACTGACTATCGGCAAAAAATCCCAAACGTCCCACCAAACGACCAGAACGCACTTGGAATAATTGTATGCAACAATGCTGCTCGTCCTTAGCTAAAGCGATCGCGTCCCGGGATACGGTATCATCAGGTAAAGAGACTTTTTGATCGGTATTAAGGGCCTGTAATCCGCGAATTTGATCCCTAATCGTGGCCGCTTGTTCAAAATCTAGGTTTTCCGACGCTGCGAGCATCTTTGCTGCTAATTTCTCTAATAATTCTCCCGTCCTTCCCTGAAAAATCATCGCCACTTTCTGCAAGGTTTCCCGATAATCCTGGGGACTAATTAATTTTTGACAAACCCCCGGACAACGACCGATATCATAATTTAAACAGGGACGGTCTTTAAACAGAGGTTGGGGACGTTGACGCAGGGGAAAAGTGCGTTTAATTAGGTGTAAAGTGTAGCGCAGCAGCCTAGTATCGACGTAGGGACCATAATAACGGTCTTTTTGGTTATTTATGCTACGTTTGCGGGTGATAAAAATGCGCGGGTAGGTTTCCGACCAAGTAATACAAATGTATGGATATTTTTTATCGTCCTTGAGGAGAGTATTAAAATGGGGCTGATGTTGTTTAATTAGATTAGCTTCCAGGGCCAAGGATTCTGCTTCCGTGTCGGTGACGATAAATTCAATTTCTGTCACCTGTCGTACCATCAAAGCAATGCGGGGACTGAGGGGTTGACTGGGACGAAAATAGGAACGGACTCTAGACCGGAGTTTTTTGGATTTACCAATGTAGAGAATTTCGCCATTTTGGTCGCGCAGGAAGTAAACTCCCGGTTCGAGGGGAATTTCCCGAAGACGATTTTCTAGGCGATCGAGGTCTTGGATTAGGGTAGAGTTAAGATTATTCCCGAACATCTTTTTATAGTAACCCAGTGTACAACTATATTTTTAGTCTTGATTTACAAGGCTTTCAGAAATCACCAGAGATTAAAGTATCCTCTGGAACCCTGATTCTGTCATTGTTAGTTGCACATCGCGTAAATTTAATAATGTTTTTGACTATCTAGACCGCCATACTGCCAATAGCGATCATCATCACTTCCTCTGACCCGCCCTAATACCTTTCCTGAGTCGTCATAGCATTTATACCATGTATAACCAAGAAAATTACTATTTTTTTTAACCCTTCTCGTCTCTGGAGCATATTTTCTGATTAGTCGCTGAATATCAGGCTTATAATCTTGAAGAACACGATCTAGCTCTTTGTCGTCGTTTGGTGGCGGTGGTGGCGGTGGTGGCGGTGGCATTGTCCCCAATAGGTGATCAATGGTTTTGACGCAATCAAGAAAAGAGGAAATATTGCGTGCGATACATTCTCCTGTTTGTACAATCACAATGGCGTAGCCGTCACCGTGATTAATAACGCCATAAGGGCCTTTGACAGTTACAAATTCATTTGGGATTGGCTTGATGTCACTCATAGAACTACTTCTTTTTGTAATTACTAAAGTTAATATATTACGCTCTGAGCTTCTTGTCTCTCCTTAGTTGCACATCGCGTTAGTAAACAAAAAAATTACGCCAGTGGGTATTAGCTGACGTTTGGCAAGATATTCGGGGCAAATCTTCACAAAAATTAATATGCTTCCGATTCGATTTGCTTAATCGGGACGAAACACTCTCCGGGGAGAAGAATCGGTTTATTGTTAAAAATCAATTGGCCGCGATGATTGTCGCGGTTAATAGCGACACCAAAAGGACGTTTACTAACTCTGCTATTGAGGGTGCAGTAGATGCGATAAATGCGTCTGGCTGCCCGTAAGACAGTAGGATCTAACAAAATTGGGATTTCCATATCGACACGTTGTTGTTCTGTTTTCTCGGATAGGGCCACCATATCACTCGTCTCCCCACGATTAAATTGAGATATTTATTAAATCAATGGTATATGACGATTTCTGAATTTGTCACTTTTGTTATGATTCTAAAACTTTCAGGATGGCCTGGCCCATAGCTTGGCATCCCACTAAGGTCATACCTTCTGAGAAAATATCTCCGGTACGATAACCGAGGTCTAAGACTTTTTCCACGGCTTTTTCCAGTGCTGCTGCCGCTAAGGGCTGATTTAGCCCATATTTTAACATCATAGCAGCGCTGAGAATTTGGGCGATCGGATTGGCTTTATCTTGGCCGGCGATATCCGGGGCCGAACCGTGGACGGGTTCAAAAACTCCCACCCCAGCAGTCCCTAAACTAGCGGAGGGTAACATTCCGATACTACCGGTTAACATGGCCGCTTCATCGGAGAGAATATCACCGAATAAATTGCCCGTGACGATAGTATCAAATTGTTTGGGGGCCCGGACTAACTGCATGGCTGCGTTATCGACGTAGAGATGAGACAGTTCCACATCGGGATAATTAGCGGCCATTTTCGTCACCCGGTCGCGCCAGAGTTGGGAAACATCAAGAACATTAGCTTTATCGACGGAACAGAGTTTCTTGCCGCGTTTTTGGGCAATTTCAAAGGCTACCTTAGCGATGCGGTCCACCTCCGATTCCAGGTAAACCATGGTATTTACACCGCATTTTTCTCCCGTTTCTGTCTCAAAAATCCCCTTCGGTTGACCGAAATAGACACCCCCGGTCAATTCCCGGACGACCATGATATCCACTCCCTCGATAATCTCCCGTTTGAGACTAGAAGCGTCGATTAATTGCGGAAAAATGGTGGCAGGACGCAAATTAGCAAAAAGACCTAAACCAGATCTTAAGCCTAATAATCCCGTTTCTGGCCTTTGCTGCCGGGGTAAATTATCCCATTTATAACCCCCGATAGCGGCCAGGAGAACAGCATCACTATTTTTACAGGCGCTCAGGGTTGCTTCGGGGAGGGGACTGCCGGTTTCATCAATGGCTGCCCCTCCAATTAAAGCGGTTTGGAAGTCCAACTGGAGGTCAAATTTTTTAGCGATGACTTTCAGTATCTCTACGGTGACAGCGAGGATTTCCGGCCCGATGCCATCGCCGGGTAGTAGGGTAATGCGATACTGTTGCGTCATAGTTCTAGAACGGTAAAATAGGTCAGACTCTTGATTATAACATAGTTAGGTGGGCTTTTTTCTCCTAAAAATGTCAATCTTTGCCAGAAAAACCAGGGAACCGCTGCGGAATTAGCTAAGGAAATTCTCGATCCTCTGGTATTAATTATAAGGGGCAGTTAATCCCCGATAACTACACTAATTCCACATGGGAATCATCCCCAATCATAAAGCGTAAAGCCTTGGGACGTTGGGGAGCAATTTCTAGTTTTGCCCGTCGTCCGATAACACTATCAACTATGCGCTGATGAATGCCAATAATCGTGGCATCTTTGAGAATTACACTGTGTTCTATGTCGGCATCGATTAATTTTACTCCATTAGCCACACTGCTATAGGGACCGATAAAACAATTCTCGATGTGACAATTTTCTCCAATAATGACAGGGCCGCGAATGGTACTATTAATGATTTTACTACCCTGACCAATTTGTACCCGTCCGATCACCTGACTATTAGCATCAATTTCTCCTAGTAAAGCGATTTCTAGACAGGTATCGAGGATAATCCGATTTGCTTCTAATAAGTCATCTTTTTTACCCGTATCTAACCACCAACCTAGTAGTTTATTGGCTTCTACGGCTTTATTTTGATTGATTAATTCTTGGATAGCGTCGGTAATTTCTAACTCACCCCGGCCCGAAGGTTGAATAGATGCGATCGCTTGATGAATGGTGGGGGCAAAAAAATAAATCCCCACCAAAGCTAAATTTGAGGGGGGTTCTTTGGGTTTTTCGACTAAGTATAAAACTTTGCCGGTTTCATCTACTTTTGCCACCCCAAAAGCACTAGGATTAGACACTTTTCGCAGGAGAATTAAAGCATCAAGGGACTGTTTTTGGAAAGAGTCTAAAAAGGGCGATAAATCATCCTCAATTAGGTTATCACCCAAGTACATAATAAAGGGGGAATCTCCTAGGAAAGATTGGGCAGTTTTGACCGCGTGAGCTAATCCGGCTGGTTGATCTTGGCGAATATAAGTTATCTTAGCCCCAAACTGTTCACCACTGCCCGTGGTCTGACGAATTTCTTCCCCAGTTTCGGGACTGATAATAATGCCAATATCGGTAATTCCTGCGGCGACAATTGACTCGATTCCATACCATAAAATCGGTTTATTGGCCACGGGAACTAACTGTTTTGCCCCAGTATAGGTTAGGGGACGTAACCTCGTACCTTTGCCACCGGATAAAATTAGTGCTTTCATAGTTTTAAAGATTAAATAGTTGGTTGAGCATAGCTTTGAGAGAATCTCGCCAATAGGGAGGAATATAACCCAATTGTTGCGAGATTTTTTGACCAGAAAGAACCGAATAGGCCGGACGCACCGCCGGGGTAGGATACTCCGCCGTAGTAATAGGAATTAACCTCTGAATTTTTAGGGGAATACCGCTTATTTTTGCCTCCTCAAAAATCGCTTTAGTTAAATCAAACCAACTGGCGACACCGCTATTAGTAAAATTATAGATTCCTGGGGGATTATCGGCATTAATTAAAAGCTGAGTAATGGCCGTGGCGATATCTTTGGCCCAAGTGGGACTTCCCACCTGATCAACAACTACTTTTAACTCCTCTCTTTCCTTGCCTAATCTCAGCATAGTTTTGACAAAATTACTTTTGCCATAACTGCCGTAAACCCAAGCAGTCCGTAGGATAATTGCCTGAGAATTAACAGTCTTAATCTCCTCTTCTCCCCTTAACTTTGATTGTCCATAAACCCCTAAAGGATTAGTTAGATCGGTTTCTAGATAGGGAGTATTTTTTCGACCATCAAACACATAATCGGTGGAAATATGGAGAAATTTAGCTTTAATTTTCTCGGCAGATTCCGCCATAATTTTCGGGGCTGTAGCATTGATAGAATAGGCTAAATCTGGCTCGGTTTCGGCTTTATCCACTGCGGTGTAAGCGGAGGCATTAACCAGATAATTGGGGTGAATTTCCCTAATTATCTGGCCGATTTTTTCCGAGTTGGTTAAATCTAGTTCTTCTCGACCGATACTAATAACTTCACCTAACTGCGGTAAAGTTACTTGTAACTCTTGTCCTACTTGACCTTTAGCACCAATTAATAAAACTTTTTTCATCGTCTTTAGGGGAAAACTTCCACGGATTTAAAGGGTTGTCCAGCTTGGTCTTTAGGGGAGAGAATCGGCGGTGTCTCTAAGGGCCAATCAATCCCTAAATCGGCATCATTCCAGGCGATGGTTTTTTCGTATTGGGGATAATAATAATTAGTGGTTTTGTAGAGAAATTCTGCTCGCTCGGAGAGGACTAGAAAACCATGGGCAAAACCTTCGGGAACCCAGAAAATACGTTTATTTTCCGCACTTAAAACACAGCCTACCCATTGCCCAAAAGTGGGGGAACTTTGACGCGCATCCACTGCCACATCAAAAACACTACCATTCACTACTCGCACCAGTTTACCCTGGGGATTGGGGATTTGATAGTGCAATCCTCGCAGGACATTTTTTAGGGACATAGAGTGATTATCCTGGACAAAAGTGGTATTAACACCAGTTTTTTCTCGAAAATCTTTCTGATTAAAACTCTCCAAGAAAAAACCTCGATCGTCTCCGTAAACTTGCGGTTCAATAATTAAAACATCAGGAATTTCCGTGGGAATAACTTTCATAAAATCGGAGACAAGATAACTTTTGCGGGTAGTTTAGCACAAAAGGGTATTTTTTTCTAAATTTTTTGATTAATCTTTCCTCGGTAACTGAATAATGATAAGATGAGCCTAACTTAGTCAGAGCATAAACGACGTGGTACAAGTCTCTACACACACCGCTACTCAATCTATCCCCGTGGAGGGAGAAGCCTTAAAAAACTGGTTACAGACTAGGGCTAATCAGATTATCGCCGGCGATCGACTCAGTAAGCAAGAGGCCCTAGCTTTAACTGCGATCGAAGGTCAGGAAAATATTTTCAGCTTATGCGAGGCTGCCGATCGCATTCGTCAGGCCTGTTGTGGCAATACGGTGGATTTATGTAGCATTATCAACATAAAATCGGGAAGTTGTTCGGAAAATTGCAGTTTTTGTTCCCAATCCGCCCACCATCCCGGACAAGATTCGCCTATCTACGGTTTAAAAAGTCGCGAGGAAATAGTCAGCCATGCGAAAGCGGCAGCCGACGCGGGGGCCAAACGCTTCTGTTTAGTTAGTCAAGGTCGGGGATTAAAGTATAATAGCCCCAAATCCAAGGAATTCGAGGAAATACTGGCCACAGTTCAAGAAATCATCGAAACCGCCAAGATTAAACCCTGTTGCGCCCTAGGAGAGTTAACCCTTGCCCAAGCGCAAGCCTTAAAAGAAGCCGGAGTTACCCGTTATAATCACAATCTGGAGGCTTCCGAGAATTTTTATCCTAACGTCGTCTCCACCCACAGTTGGCAGGATCGGGTAGAAACGGTAAAAAACCTGAAAGCGGCAGGAATTCAGGCTTGTACCGGCGGAATTATCGGTATGGGGGAAAGTTGGACTGATCGCATTGATTTAGCTTTTTCTCTGGCGGAATTAGAAGTGGAATCAGTGCCGATTAACCTATTAAACCCCAGAAGTGGCACCCCTCTAGGTCATTTACCCAAACTGGATCCCTTTACTGCCCTAAAAGCGATCGCTATTTTCCGGTTTATCTTACCTCAACAAATCCTCCGTTATGCCGGGGGACGAGAGGCGGTGATGGGAGAATTGCAAAATCTGGGGCTAAAATCGGGAATTAATGCTATGCTGATTGGGCATTATTTGACCACTCTAGGACAACCCCCCCAACAGGATCAGGCGATGTTGGCTGATCTTAGTTTAATAGGAGGAGAAGCCCCCATCCCCGGTGAATATCAAACCCAACAGGCAACCTAAATCACGTCGAGGAGGAGAATCTCCGCCGCGGCGCACTTCCGCATCGGTTCCCAATGAGTTAATCTGGGCTTTGATTGGTTTGTTGCTGACAATTTTTAGTACATTTGTTCCAGTAAGCCTAGCTAGTTGGTCGGCTGCGGGTCTATCTTCGCAAAAACTAGGCATAACTTACCAAATTGGGGCAGTATTGTTAACGGGCTGTCTGGGGGGCAAAAATGCCGGGCTTCTTGCCCAGGTGGCCTATATTTTTCTCGGTTTAACTTGGTTGCCTGTGTTTGCCCAGGGTGGGGGAATGGGTTATCTGAAAGAACCCAGTTTTGGCTATATTTTAGGCTTTATGCCGGGGGCATGGCTGTGTGGTTGGTTGGCTTTTCGCTGGCGCGCCAAGATAGAAACCCTGGCTTTAAGTGCTTTTGCCGGTTTGTTAGTGATTCATCTGTGCGGTTTATTATATATGCTGGGATTGTCGATTTTTCAGCCCCAAGCCAGTCAAATCACCTTTCCCGATAGTTTGCCCACCCTATTTATGAATTATTCAGTCTGGCCATTTTTAGGGCAGTTAGTAGTAATTTGTGTGGTGGTAATTATTGCCTTTTTCTTCCGTAAATTATTATTTTATTGATGCCACAGCCAATGTTTAAAAAAAATCGCTGGTTTTGGATAGTGGCGGTGATTGGTCTAATTTTAGACCAAGTAACTAAGTATATAACCGTGCAGAGTTTTGAGCAAATTGGTGATACTTTCCCGATTATTCCGGGGGTTTTTCATTTTACCTATGTGATTAATACCGGGGCGGCTTTTAGTGCTTTTCGAGGCGGTGTTGGTTGGCTAAAATGGCTATCCTTATTAGTTAGTTTGGGATTAATGGCTTTTGCTTACTTTGGACCGCATTTAAATCGTTGGGAACAATTAGCCTACGGTTTTATTTTAGCAGGGGCTTTCGGCAATGGTATTGATCGCTTTTTGTTTGGTTATGTGGTGGATTTTCTCGATTTTAGATTGATTAATTTTCCTGTTTTTAATCTGGCTGATGTCTTTATTAACATCGGGATTATTTGCCTCTTAATTTCTACCTTTCCCCACAAGTCGCCTCGTTCTAAGTAGTGCCTTGGCTCTCTTAGGTTTGGTGGGTAAAATGTATTCACCAAATACAGTCCTGCTGGCGAGGGAGTGGAAGGAACCACTCCAGACACAGAGGACACAAAGATTGATCTATCCTATATCGCTTAAACTTATCACACAGAACCCAGAAGAGCCTTTATCCTCGATCGGGTGAGCAATGCCCACCCGAAAAACTATGCTTCTGTTGCAGAATTAGAGCGATCAAATTTACTAACTAACTGAGGATTTTCTGACCAAGCATCGATAACACTCATATTACCATTGAGAAAATTCTGTTTAATAGCGCGGCGTTGAATTTTGCCACTGGCAGTTTTGAGAATTGTTCCCGATTTAGCCAAAACAATAGCATGGGTCATAATTTCGTGTTCTTCGGCGATTTCCTGACGGATATCGGCAATCAATTTGGCCGTATCTAACTCACCGCTGCGACGTTCCAATTCCTGGACAATAACTAACTGTTCCTCGCCATTATCTTCAATGGAAAAAGCCGCACCATAATCGGGACGAAAAACCTCATTAAGATGCTGTACTGACCATTCTAAATCTTGGGGATAATGATTACTGCCACGGACAATAATTAAATCCTTAATCCGTCCCGTGATATGTAATTCCCCATCGAGAAGAAAACCTAAATCTCCGGTGCGTAAAAACGGTCCTTCTCCTGTATCAGCAAGATAAGCTTGAAAAGTCTCTTTGGTTGCGTCTTCCCGTTGCCAATATCCAGCGGCCATACTGGGGTCACTGGCCCAAATTTCGCCCACTTCATCGGCTGCACAAAGGGTGAAAGTATCGGGATTAACCATAGCTATACGGGTATCACAGACGCGACGACCACAACTGGGGACGTATCTAACTCCCGTGGTTCGATCGGAGCCTACAGGGGCAATTTTACCGCGTTCGTAGGCGGTTGCATCCAAAGCGGTGATAATTGGGGTGGTTCCCTTGGGTTTATTAGAAATCAAGAGGGTATATTCAGCTAATCCGTAGGCAGGGGCGAAAGTTTGCCAAGAAAAGCCATAATCGGCAAAAGTATCGACAAATTTGGCCATGACCTTCGGATTAATCGGTTCGGCGGCATTTCCCGCGGCCTGCCAACTGCTCAGGTCTAATTCCGCTAAATCGGCAGCTTTAATCCTGCGAGTACAAAGATCATAGGCGAAGTTGGGGGCCTGACTATGAGTAACTTTGTACTTAGTAATATTTTTTAACCACTGCATCGGACGCTTAATAAAAGCAAAGGGAGACATGAGATAGCAGGGTGTACCGTTGTAGAGGGGGACGGTGATACCTTCGACTAACCCGTAATCGTGAAAATAGGGCATCCAAGTGAGGGTAACGCTATCCGGTTCGTAACCACAAGCTTTTTGCAAGTAACCGCAATGGTGCATCAGGTTAAAATGACTTAGCATCACCCCTTTGGGGATATTAGTCGAACCGGAGGTATATTGCAGATAGGCAAGCGCCGATTTATCCACCTGGGGATCTTGCCATTGGTCCGCTAGGGAAATATCAATTCTTTCGGTAGTAATCCATTTCATTTGGTCGAATTCTGGGAATTCTTCCTTAACACCTTCAATAAGAGTCAGAATACTTTCGGTAACTAGGGCAAAGGTGGCATTAGCATCCTTGACAATTGCGCGTAAACGGGGCAGAGTGCGCTTCAGTCGTCCCGATTCCGGTGGGGGGACGGGAATGGCAATCACTCCCGCATAAAGACAACCACAAAAAGCGGCCACTACTTCTAAACTTTGAGGATAGAGTAACAGGGCCCGTTCCCCTTGGGCCTGGTATTTTTGCAAATAGGCGGCGATTGCTCTTGCTTGGCGATCGAGTTCACTGTAGGTTAAAGGTGGGGTTTCTTTTTTACCATCGACAAGAAAAGTGTAGGCATGGCCCTCTGGTTGTGCCGTGGCGCGGTAACGTAAGAGTTCTACTAGGGTGGCAGGTTGAATTAAGGTTTCAGTCATCGTTGTTATCGGGCTTATTGGGGGCCATTGTATAGAAGTTTTAAGATATTTGCCCATGGCGCTAGGATAAAGTGCCGAAGGCGATCGGTCAAGGTCTAGGATTCAGTAGCTGGTTATAATTAAATTAAAAATGGATTTTAGGTTCGATCCCCCCTGCCCCCCTTGATAAGGGGGGAAGCCGAAGGCGGGGGGATCCCCCTTGATAAGGGGGGTGTCTGATGATTTTTAACGCCTACCTACTTAAGTTATTGGTTAAAATCCCGCCCGCCTTATCTCTGCAATTGTGAGAAAAAGCTATAATTAATCAATCCTAAAATACCTGGAAAAAGTCATGACAGCCCTAGACACGATCCCAGATGTCACCTGTCCCCCCACAGATTTATGGAGTGATGAACCACCCTTGGAAAGTGATCTACACCTGCAACAGATCATTATTCTCCTTAGTTGTCTAGAATTATTATGGCGCGAGAGGAGTGATTACTACGCTTCGGGAAATCTAACCATCTACTACAACGAGGAACAACTGAAAAAACGCGATTTCTGTGGTCCCGATTTTTTTGTGGTTTTAGATACCGAAAAACGTCCCCGCAAAAGTTGGGTGGTTTGGGGAGAACAGGGTAAATATCCGGATGTAATTGTCGAGATTCTCTCCGATTCTACGGCTAATATTGACCGCAATAACAAGAAAATTCTCTACCAAAATACCTTTCGCACTCCTAATTATTTTTGGTTTGATCCCAATAGTTTAGAATTGCAAGGATTTAGACTAATTGAGGGACAATATCAAGCCATTGCTGCCAATGAACAGGGTTATCTGTGGAGTGAACAGTTAGGATTATATTTAGGGATATTTGACCGTAAACTGCGTTATTTTACCGGCGATGGTCAATTAGTCCCCACTCCTCAAGAAGCTGAGTTACAGCAACGACAGGCCAAAGAACAGGCTATTTTAGCCAAAGAACAGGCTCTTTTAGAGAAAGAACAGGCTCTTTTAGAGAAAGAAAGGGAACGTCAGGCTAAGGAAAAATTAGCACAAAAACTACGAGAATTAGGCATCGATCCCGATACAATTTAACTGAAGTGGCAAAAGTCCTAAATAGTTAGGTGTTAAAATCAGACACCCCCCTTATTAAGGGGGATCAAGGGGGGATTTATAACCAGCTACCTAGAGAAAGTAAACCTAAATGAGAGGTCGTGAGAAAACTTATGAGTGATATTGAACTTCGGCAGTCAGTTTATGACCTTCTTTCATCCCTGAGAGGATTGGATGCGCTCAAAAAATTATTCTGGTCTGAGTTAAATTACGAGCGAGAAAATCAAACCCTGTCCCGACGCAATTGGCCAGATAAAGCAGTAGAAGCATTAGCAGAAGACCCAATTTTATTGGCTTCTGGGGGGGAAGATTTTCAGGTTATTTATGCTCGTCTCAACTCTAAGCAACTGCTGCTCAATTTAGAGCGTCTTGTCGTCACTCAACTGCTAAAAAACCATCCCTACACTCTCTTTGTTTTCTCTGATTTTCACCAAGAACGGTGGCATTTTCTCAATGTCAAATATGATGTTAAACAAGAAAAAAGGCAAGTCTTGCGGCGAATTACAGTGGGTCCGGGGGAACAGTTACGAACCGCCACAGAACGCCTAAGTTTACTAGATTTAGATAATATTAGTTCCGAGTCTCCTTTAGCGATTCAGGAACGTCATGATGAAGCTTTTGATGTTGAGAAAGTTACTAAGAAATTTTTTGAACAGTATCGCTCGGTCTTTGAAAAAGTTGAGCAATTAATTACTAAAACTATCCCTAATGCTGACCAGAGAAGACTATTTACTCAGAAGCTATTTAATCGCCTGATGTTTATTGTTTTTATCCAGAAAAAGGGTTGGCTGAAGTTTAACGAACAAACAGACTATCTAGAAACATTATGGCAGGATTATCAGAATGATAACAGCACCTCGGACAAAAACTTTTATCATAATCGCTTGACTCATCTGTTTTTTACGGGACTAAATAATCCCCAACAAACGGATATTATTAGTATCAATAACGGTGGTTTTCTTCGGCAAATAATCGGGACAGTTCCCTATCTTAATGGGGGATTATTTGAACAGGATGAAGATGACCGCAATCCTAATATAATAGTACCCGATCAGGCGATCGATGTTATCTTACATAAACTTTTTAGTAATTTTAATTTCACGGTAACTGAGAGTACACCCCTTGATTTAGAGGTAGCAGTGGACCCAGAAATGTTGGGAAAAGTGTTTGAAGAATTAGTCACGGGAAGACATAAATCAGGTAGTTATTACACACCTAAACCGATTGTTTCTTTTATGTGTCGGGAGGCTTTGAAGGGATATTTAGGAGGCTATGAAGCCTTAGTTGATGAACATAATGTAGAGCAGATAAACGTTCCAAAAGCTCGTGATCTTTTGCAGAAACTGAGCGAAGTGAAAATAGTAGATCCTGCTTGTGGAAGTGGCGCTTATCTATTAGGTATGCTGCATGAACTACATTCGCTTACTCGTTTGCTTGACACCCGCGCTCAACCGGAAAATGCTCGTGATGATTACCACCGTAAACTCAATATTATTCAAAATAATCTCTATGGTGTAGATATTGATGAATTTGCGGTAAATATTGCTCGATTACGTCTTTGGCTATCACTAACTGTAGAATTTGACGGTGAGCATCCTGAACCGTTACCTAACTTAGATTTTAAGATTGAATCTGGTGATAGTCTCACTGCTCCTAATCCAGAGAATGTAGGACAGTACACTCTTCGAGGCCAGATAATTCGCCAATATAGAGATGCAAAAAACTCTTATCTGACAATGAGTGAAGGAGTTCAAAAGCAAATTTTAAAACAAAAAATCAATGAATTTAAAGCTGAAATTGCTTTGATAACCCATGGAAGTAATAAGGTTAACGGATTTGATTGGGCTGTAGAATTTGCTGAAGTTTTTTCACAAAAGGGGTTTGATATTGTCTTAGCTAATCCGCCTTATGGTGCGACTGTTGGTGACAGGGTGCGCGATCTCTATTTTGACCGTCTGACTGATGGCGCACAATCCAAAGATACTTATGGTTTATTCATGGCCCGTGGCTTGCAGTTGCTACGTTCTGGCGGTCAATTATGTTACATAGTTTCTGATACTTGGCGGACTATTAAAACTCACAAACCTTTAAGAAAGCTATTTCTTGAAAAGACCACTATTGCTCATTTTATCGATCTGCCTTCTTGGGTTTTTGATGCTACAGTTAATACTTGTATTTTGACCGTTGCTAAAAATACGGCATCTGAAAGCCATGATCTAATCGCCGCAGATTTGCGTAGCCTTCAAATCGGGGACTGGAATAAACTAACTGAGAACCTAGCTGCGATCGCTGCTCATAGTGTGGATTTACAAACGATAGATTATGCTCGTTATACTTATCCCCAATCTTTGATAGCTACTTATGATAACTTGTCACTTTTCATCGGTTCACCCAAGCTTTATCAGTTGTTGAGCAATAGTAATTTTTCTCGCTTGGGGACAATAGCTGATGTAAAAGTAGGACTTCAAACGAGTGACAATGATTACTATCTTCGTAAACGTAGAGGAGCAAGGGGAAGTTATGAAATATTAGACGAGAGTAAATTACTTACTGATGCTGATATTGCAGGCTTAAGTGATGATGAAAAACTAAATGGAGTAGCTCCCAATAAGTATAATAATCGCTGTTTTCTGCCCTTTGATAAAGGCGGCGAAAGTAATACTGATGAAGGTTGGCTTCCCAATTACTATGTACCGACACAATATTTGATAGATTGGTCAAGAGATGCTGTCCATCGCCTCCGCACTGCTACTATTGCTGATGTTAAACGGCGAAAAAAAGAATTCAATAAGATTGAACCACAAGAGGAACACAGGATTGCCTCTCGTTTTCAAAACTCAGAATATTATTTTCAAGAGGGGATAACATTTTCGCCTACTGGTATTTATAGTCCTACTTTTCGATTGGGAAGTGGCTGTATTTTTGGCAATAAAGGTTCAACTATTTTTGTTAGAGGGATTGAATCAAGAGTTTTACTAGGATTTTTAACTTCTATTGTCTCTCGTTATTTACTCAAGAGCTATGTATCCCATACAGTTGAAACAGGGGAAGAAGTTTTAACACGACTGATATTACCTTCATTAAGTCCTGATTTGCACGATAGAATCAAAACTTTAGTTGAAAGTATTATTAATCAACAAAAGCATAATCAAAGCTATCCCTATCATTTACATGAACAAAAAAAAATTGATGCCATTATTTATCAACTCTATGAATTAGACTATGAGGATATTCGTGAAATAGAACTTTGGTACTGTCGCCGCTATCCTAAACTAGCAAAAGCTCAGGGAGTATTAGCCGAAGTAAAAGAAAAGTATGAAAGACATATAGAACACTGTAGTCGAGTTTTGACAAAGCCTCCTACTTACTGGAAATCTCATCCAATTCTGAGTCTGATTGCTCAAGGTGAAGGAAGCAAACTAGAGTTCAAAGAAACTCTAAGAGTAGATATTAAGACAAATACAAAAAATAAAGATGTTCTTCTTGCATCCTTAAAAAACATTACAGCCTTTTTAAATACCGATGGTGGTACTCTTCTCATTGGAGTTTCTGATAATTTAGAAATAAAAGGACTTGAGCCAGATTATACTTTTGGAAAAGGAAAAAATAAGGATGGTTTTGAGAATAATTTACGACAAATTATGGAGTCAAAAATTACACCTTATCCACTTCATCCTAATAAAGTTTTAGTGATGGTAGAATTTTTTACGCTTCCTGAAGGAGAAATTTGTCAGGTTGAAGTTAAGCCCCTGGATTTATCAGAAATTGCTTATCTAGAAGGTAAAATTTTCATTAGAGATGGAAATAGAACTAAGGAATTGAAAGGCGACACTCTAGAATCTTGGAAACAGAAAAGAAACCCATCATTAAATTAGTACAAAAATGCTTAGATGCCAAAGGAGTTAACTGTGAAGAATGGGAGAAAGAGATAGATGAGAGAGTAGCGGCATTGTATGGATTGTAAGGGGTTAGATACCCGAATTATTAAAGAAGTCGGGTATCTGAAATCATCACAGAACTATGTTAAACAAAAAAATACTTAAGCAAAATTAGTAGATTAAGTTGAGGAAAACAATTTCGATTTCTTTATTAAGTAGCTGGTTATAATTAAGTTAAAAATGGATTTTAAGTCCGATCCCCCCTGCCCCCCTTGATAAGGGGGGTGCCGATCCCCCCTTAGTCCCCCCTTTAATCCCCCCTTGATAAGGGGGGTGCCGATCCCCCCTTAGTCCCCCCTTTAATCCCCCCTTGATAAGGGGGGCATCTGACAACTTTTAACGCCTACCTACTTATGTACTTTAAGGAGATAATCAAATGAAACTCTTAGATGTAGTTGCCTTATTAGAAGACTTACCCCAATTAGGATTATATTGCGGACAAGTCGGAACAATTGTAGAAGTTTATGAACCCACAGTTTTTGAAGTGGAATTTAGCGACACATCAGGACGTGCTTATGCTATCGAAACCTTACAAGAAAATCAACTAATGTTATTACATCATTCTCCCTTAGAACCTAAAAATTTAGCTGTAAATATAGGGTAAATTTTCTTAAAAAACATTATTGATATAACAATTCTCTTATGGATATCGAACTATGCCTACCCACGACATCATCGACAATCGCCAGCAAAAATTAGTCGATAACATCAACCAAATTCTCCACTCTTCAGAAGCCGCTCATTTTGCCGTCGGTTACTTTTTCCTCTCCGGCTTTACTGCGATCGCAACTCGTCTCGCCACCATCCCACAAATGCGCCTCCTGATTGGCAACACCAGCAGCAGGGAAACCATCGAACAACTAGCAGAAGGCTACCGCCGCTTAGAACTAATTAAAAACCATCTGGAAGCACAAGAATACCCCAAACGGACAGAACGCAAGCAGATGGCAACAGAAACCGCCGACAATATTCGTTCCAGCGTCGAACTAATGGACCAAACAGATGAAGCAGAAACCTTAGTAAAAAATCTGGTTCAAATGATTGAAGAAAAACGCCTTCAGGTGCGAGTTTATACTAAAGGGCGACTCCATGCTAAAGCCTATATCTTCGACTACGGGACAATTTATAACCAGCAGGGACAACCCCTAGAACGTCAAGAAAAAGGCCTTGCTATCGTTGGTTCTTCTAACCTTACTTTATCAGGAATTTCCCACAATACCGAACTTAATGTTATCGTTCACGGTAATGAAAACCACGCCAGTTTAACAGAATGGTTCAATCAACTTTGGCAGGAAGCAACAGAATTTGATGAAACACTGATGCAGTCTTTACAACAATCTTGGGCGATGATGCCAGTACGTCCCTACGACATCTATATGAAAACTCTCTATATGCTCGTGCGCGATCGATTGACAGAAGAAACTGCCAGCGAAATGATGATAGATAACGAAATTACCGAGAAACTAGCAGACTTTCAAAAAGTAGCAGTTAACCAAGCTGTTAAACTCATCCGCGAGTATGGAGGTTGTTTCGTTTCCGATGTGGTAGGACTAGGAAAAAGCTTCATTGGTGCTGCCATTGTCAAACGCTTTGAACAAGTAGAAAAAGCCCGCCCCTTAATTATTTGTCCAGCGCCACTGGTGGAAATGTGGGAACGCTACAACGAAATTTATCAACTTAACGCCCGCGTTTTATCGATGGGATTGCTGCGGGAAGATGAAACCAGTGGCATCAGAGTTTTATTAGAAGATTTTAAATACAAAGATCGAGATTTTATCTTAATTGACGAAAGTCATAACCTGCGGAATGCCGCAACCCAAAGATATAAAATCGTCGAAGCCTTTTTAGCAGCCGGGAGACAATGCTGTTTCCTGACAGCAACTCCTCGCAATAAAAGTGCTTGGGATATTTACCATCAGATTAGGCTTTTTCATCAAGATGATAAGACAGATTTTCCCATAGATCCGCCCGATCTAAAAGAGTATTTTCGATTAGTAGAGAAAGGGGAAAAACAGTTACCTGACTTGTTATCTAACATCTTGATCCGGCGCACTCGCAACCACATTTTACGCTGGTACGGCTTTGATGCCAAGACTCATAAACCCGTAGATGCAGACAATTTCAAGGATTATTTAAACGGAAATCAACGCGCTTACGTTATTGTGGGTGGTAAGCATCAGTTTTTTCCCAAAAGAGAACTACAAACCATTGAATATAGTATTGAAGATACCTATCAAGGACTTTACCAAGAACTGCGCCAATATTTAGGGAAATCTCGCCAACAGCAACCAGCTAACCCTCGTAAAAATGAACTTTGCTATGCTCGTTATGTTTTGGGAAATTATGTATTACCAAATAAGCGCAAACAAGAACCATTACTCAGTTTACAAACTGGGGGAGCAAATTTAAGAGGACTGATGCGAGTCCTGTTATTCAAACGCTTTGAATCTAGCGTTTATGCCTTCCAACAAACTGTTAAGAAATTACTGCAAGTCCATCAACGCTTTCGAGAAGCTTTACGCCAAGGAATTATCCCCGCCGGGGAAGAAGCTCAAGCAATTCTCTGTGAACCAAACAATGGGGAAGAACAAGACATTATCGATGCCTTGAGTCAGGCATCTGGGAAGTATGATCTAGCTGATTTTGATGCCCCAAGATTGCAGAAACACCTCGAACATGACATCCAATTGCTAGAGAGAATTTTGCACTTAGTTGAGCCAATTACCCCAGACAAAGATGCGAAATTACAAACCCTTAAAAGCTGGTTGAATAAACCTCCGCTGCAAGATAGCAAGTGCCTCATTTTTACTCAGTATGCTGATACCGCCTCTTACTTATATCAAAACCTCAATCCTAACGGCGATCGAGA
Source organism: Microcystis sp. (assembly GCF_048564745.1). Lineage (NCBI taxonomy): Bacteria > Bacillati > Cyanobacteriota > Cyanophyceae > Chroococcales > Microcystaceae > Microcystis > Microcystis sp. The sequence goes on along the minus strand of NZ_JBLZRT010000085.1, from coordinate 56,755 downwards.
GGATATAGAAGTCATCTACAGTGGCGATAAAAATAAGGCGCAGGTAGTGGGAAGATTTGCCCCCAAAGCCAACAAATACTATAAATTGACCCCGGGAGAGTCGGAAATCAAAACTTTAATTGCTACCGATGTTTTAGCCGAAGGTTTAAACCTACAAGATGGCAACCTAATTATTAATTATGACCTGCATTGGAATCCCGTCCGACTCATTCAAAGGTTTGGTCGGATTGATCGGATTGGCAGCGAGAATGATGTGGTTTACGGCTTTAATTTTCTCCCAGAGACGGGATTAGAGCGTAATCTAGGATTACGGCAAAAACTCAAAAACCGCATTCAAGAAATTCATGAAACCATCGGCGAGGATGCGGCAATTCTTGACCCCACAGAACAGCTTAACGAAGAGGCTATGTATGCAATTTATGAAAAAAGTGGTAGTCATCAATTAAGTTTGTTTGAAGATGAGGGAGAATTTCTCGACCTCAATGAAGCGGAAGAAATTCTCAGACAACTCCAGCGAGAAAATCCGGCTGAATACGAACGGATAGCTAACCTGCCTCACGGCATCCGAACGGCTCGCTTTTCTCTCAATAAGGGCATAATTGTCTTCTGTGAAGCTTCTTATCCGAACCGCAAAGATTGGAAGGGCTACCAGCAATTATATTGGCTCGATGAACAGGGAGAGATCATATCAAAAGATACTGCCCGCATTTTAGGAATGCTCAAAACCAACCCAGAAGAAGCAGCACTGCCGCTGCCCAAAAATTACAACCAAGCAGTCATGCAAGTCAAGATTAAATTTGCCCAAGAAGTCCAACACCGCCAATCGGAACGGGAGTACAGCCGTTCTCTGACTCAAGCACAGCGCTACATCTTGCGAGAATTGGGACTGCTGTTCAAAACCACTCAGGATGAAGAAATCCGCAAGCAGGTTAACCTATTAGAACAGGCCTTTCGCCAACCGATTACCACTGTACTCAAGCGCGAGTTAAACCTGATTAAGCGCCGTAGCCTGACAGGAGAAGCTTTGTTTAGCGAACTGAAGAAATTATACAGCCAACATGAGATGCGGGACTGGTTAGATCGCCGTCGCTTGCAAGGTGAGGAGCAACCAATTCCCATCATTATTTGCAGTCAGGCTTTAGTTTAGAAACGGCAATCGGTCAAGGTATAGAATTAAGTTATTGGTTAAAATCCCGCCCGCCTTATCTCTGCAATTGTGAGAAAAAGCTACAATTAATCAATCCTAAAATACCGGGAAAAGTCATGACAGCCCTAGACATGATCCCAGATGTCACCTATCTCCCCACAGATTTATGGAGTGATGAACCACCCTTGGAAAGTGATCTACATCTGCAACAGATCATCATTCTCCTTAGTTGTCTAGAATTATTATGGCGCGAGAGGAGTGATTACTACGCTTCTGGAAATCTAACCATCTACTACAACGAGGAACAACTAAAAAAGCGCAATTTCTGGGGTCCCGATTTTTTTGTGGTTTTAGATACCGAAAAACGTCCCCGCAAAAGTTGGGTGGTTTGGAGAGAACAGGGTAAATATCCGGATGTAATTGTCGAGATTCTCTCCGATTCTACGGCCAATATTGACCGCAATAACAAGAAAATTCTCTACCAAAATACCTTTCGCACTCCTAATTATTTTTGGTTCGATCCCAATAGTTTAGAATTGCAGGGATTTAGACTAATTGAGGGACAATATCAAGCCATTTCTCCCAATGAACAGGGTTATCTGTGGAGTGAACAGTTAGGATTATATTTAGGCATATTTGACCGTAAACTGCGTTATTTTACCGCCGATGGTCAATTAGTCCCCACTCCTCAAGAAGCGGAATTACAGCAACGACAGGCAAAAGAACAGGCTCTTTTAGAAAAAGAGCAGGCTCTTTTAGAGAAAGAAAGGGAACGTCAGGCTAAGGAAAAATTGGCCCAAAAATTGCGAGAATTAGGCATCGATCCCGATACAATTTAGGGGAAATATTATTTTCTAGTAGCTATGGTGACAGCAGCGCCCCTAGTGGGTGTAATTATGGGCAGTGATTCCGACTTACCCACCATGAAAGAAGCGATCGCAGTTTTAGAGGTTTTTCAGATTAGCCACGAAGTCGCCATCGTCTCGGCCCATCGTACCCCCGAAAAAATGTTTGAATACGGCAAAAACGCTCATAATAGGGGAATAAAAGTGATTATCGCCGGAGCCGGCGGGGCAGCCCATTTACCCGGGATGGTGGCATCTTTAACTCCCTTACCCGTGATTGGGGTTCCCGTAGTCACGCGCACTTTACAAGGGTTAGACTCTCTCTATTCAATTGTACAGATGCCCGCAGGCATTCCCGTGGCCACGGTGGCGATCGGTAATGCCAAAAATGCCGGACTTTTAGCGGTTCAAATTCTCGCCACTGGTAATACTGATCTTTTAGAGCAAGTTATCGCCTATCGTCAATCCCTCACCGATTCCGTCCTCGAAAAACAAAGCAATCTTCAACGACTAGGCTATCAAGACTATCTAGGGCAGAGTTCACCTAAGTAGGGTAGATTGAGAAAAGATTAAGTAACAAATTATGAAGTAATTATGCGTTGGATCACCGCTTGTGTATTGAGTCTATTACTCTTTTTTGCCCTACCCATAGCGGCCTATGCCGATAGCCCGACTATTAGCGAAGAACAGATGAGAGAAGGGGAAGTTATCGCTGAAAAAGCCCTAGAAGCTACAGAAAAAGGTGATTACGCCCAGGCCGAAAACTATTGGACCGAATTAGTCGCCAAATTCCCCACTAATCCCGCCGTCTGGAGTAATCGCGGCAATGCCAGAGTCAGCCTCAATAAATTAGAAGATGCGATCGCTGACTTTAACCAAGCAATCGCCATTACCCCCGATGCCCCCGATCCCTACCTCAATCGTGGCACCGCTTTAGAAGGAGAAGGCAAATATCAAGAAGCGATCGCCGATTATAATAAAGTTTTAGAACTGGCCCCCAATGATGCCTTTGCCTATAACAATCGCGGCAACGCTGAGGGCGGTTTAGGGGACTGGGAAGCCGCCGTCAAAGACTATCGCCAAGCCACTCAACTAGCCCCGAATTTTGCCTGGGCGCAAGCTAATCTGGCCCTGGCCCTGTACGAATTGGGCAGATATCCGGAAGCAGTCCAAAAAATGCGGAATATTGCCCGCAAATACCCCATGTTTCCCGATGTCAGAGCCGCCTTAACCGCCGTTTTATGGAGCCAAGGACAACAGGGAGAGGCGGAAAGCAATTGGGTAGCCGCCGTCGGCATGGATACCCGTTATCAAGACCTCGATTGGGTAAAAAGCGTGCGACGTTGGCCGCCGAATATGGTTCTAGCCTTAGATAAGTTTCTTAACTTAAAGTAAAGAATTACTAAATATGGTTGGCTGAATAAATCTAAAAACCTTGTTGGCTAAGACTTTTAGACTTTTTGTCAATCAAAAAGTAGCAAATATGGGAGTGATCGGGGGGAAAATTCAGGGACTTTTTCCCTGAAAATTAGGTAATTGACCCCCTCAAAATCGGTAAAACCCTACACCCTACACCCCACACCCCACACCCCACACCCCACACCCTGTCCCCACGAAAAACTTTTTCAGCAGACCCTAAATAGTAACTTTTCTAGCAGTAGCGGGGCTGAGAGTCCAATTATCCTGAAATCAGCCATTAAGATACAATTGAGGCCTGATAGTTCCATTATCCTCGATCGAATAACCAGGCTCTGGAAAGGAAAAGGAATAGCTAGAACGGGCCAATGGCTCAATGCTATAATCCAATCACAGGGATAGATTGGACTCTATCAGTATCCGCCGCTACTGTACACCTTAAATCTTAGCCAGAATGCCAGATTTACACTTGCTTAATTCTCATCCACAGGCCCTAGAAACCGCCTTCATCGCCACTGCCGACCGGTCTTTTTCCTCCCCTCTATCCCTCGACCTCGCCAGAATTAATCAACGTTTTGACTCCGCTAACGCCGCAGAAATCGTCGCTTGGGCTGCGGCCACCTTTGGGGAAGGTTTGGTGATGAGTACCAGTTTCGGCATTCAAGCGGCGGTGATGTTGCACCTCGTCACCGCAATTATCCCCGATATTCCCATCATTTGGATCGATACCGGCTATCTTCCCCCAGAAACCTATCAATTTGCCGAAGAATTAAGCCAACGCCTCCATTTAAACCTGAAAGTTTATCAATCTCCCCTCAGTCCCGCCCGCATGGAAGCAATCCACGGTAAACTGTGGTCAAATAACGATCTCGACTCCCTCAATCTCTACGACAAAATCCGCAAGGTGGAGCCGATGCAACGGGCCTTGAAGGAATTAAAGGCCACCGCTTGGTTAGCAGGTTTACGTCGCGACCAAACCGACCACCGCAAAACTCTCCAATGGGTCAATCAACAGGGCGAACGTTACAAAATATTACCGATCCTTGACTGGAATGCCAAAACCATCTATGACTATCTGACTAAATACGATCTTCCCTACCATCCCTATTTTGATCTAGGTTATGTCTCCGTCGGCGATTGGCACTCCAGTCGGCCTTTAACCGCCGATGATAGCAACGAACGAGACACCCGTTTCAAGGGTTTAAAACAAGAATGCGGTCTTCATTTGCCCTTAACCCCCGGAGAAGCACAAAGTCTCGACGCAAGCTCCCTTTAACTGCTGGGGTGGAAAATTTGCTGGTGCGATCGGTTCCTAGACGTTAGACAATGGTTAATGATTATTAATCCCCCATTAACCATGGCTATTTTAGAAAATTTTCTCGAAGTCGGCTCTCTCAAGTGGTTTTATCGACAGGTTAACCCCGCTCAACAACCGGATACAACCCCCGTGATCCTACTCCATGGTTTACCCGCCCATGGCTATATTTGGCGGGAATTATTGACCAGTTTAGAAGAATATAACATTAATGCCATTGCCCCCGATTGGATCGGCTCCGGTTTATCCGCTAAACCCGATGCCAGAGATTTCGCCTACACACCTAGCGCTTTTTGTCAAGCCTTGGCCGATTTTATTCAAGCTCTCCAATTGCCGAAAATCTCCCTCATTGTCCAGGGTTTTTTAGCCTCCGTCGGTTTACAATACGCCCTAGAAAATCCTGATAAAATTGAGCGCTTGATCGTTTTAAATACTCCCCTCTCCAGTGATGTCAAATTACCCTGGATAATGAAACAATGGGGGATACCTTTCCTCGGAGATATGGCGACTCAAGACCCCTTATTAGTCGATCGTACTTTAGAAACTGGTAGCGGTTTTGTGATTAGTGATGCAGATCTGGCTATTTTCCGTCAACCTTATCTAAAAACTTCGGCAGTGGGTCGCGCTTTACTGGCCACGATTCGCAATTTAAACCTATCGAAAACTATGGCAGAAATTGAGACAGGTTTAGAGAACTTTGAAAAACCTATCCTTTTTGTCTGGGGAATGGCGGATCCTTGGTTATCTTCTGTCACTGTCGAAAAATTAGCTACTAAATCAGGAGTGGAATTAATCCCCCTCGCGGAAGCGAAACACTATCCCCAAGAACATTGGTCAAAAGAAATTAGTCCCCAGATTATTAATTTTCTCGGACGCAAAACCTAAACCTCGATACTTTCTGGGAATTGATAGCAAAATCTCCCTAGAAAGTATTGATCAAGTTATCCTTAGTATATCACTGTAGTTCTGCACTGGTCAAAGCATCTGGAAACACTAGCTTTAGGAAGGATAAATATAACAAATAATCCCCCAGATATTAATAATTTAACCGATTGGGAGCGAGTTAAATCGATGGGTGATCTAGAAATCGAGGCTAATGCTTTGTCATGCTAAATCTGGTTATTAAAGACTGATTATTTATTCCCCTTTTTGCATGAGTGCATGAGTAGAAAACGGGTTTCTCGGAGAAACCCGTTTTCTGTGCGTTACTCAACGGATTTAGTATAAGCTGCACTGCATTTAAACTGCCTACTGAGGAATTTTAGTACAAAGGCTAGAAATCTCAACCCCAGAAACCTCTCCTCCCCACTTTCCTATACTTTTGAAGTGGAATAAAGTTTTAGCTTAATTAATCTGGCTACAGGCCTGTTTTTGTCGTTTCTAAATACCCCTGATAACTTGACCGGAACTGTTCGATCGATAAGTCCTTTGTCCAATATTCTACCAGAGCATGACCCCAGGCCCAAGCTTCCTTGTCGGCAGTGCTAGAATTCTCTAATAGTATTGGCCAAAGTGCCAATAAATCAAAACTTTTATTCTCTGGATTCAAGAGAGAATAAAGCTCGTAGGCCATCTGTAATTTACCGATCGCTACTGGTAATTGTTCCACAGGAATTTGTTCAGCTAAAAGATAGGCTAAAGTCGGTCTTCCCGTGGCTAAAGTGGAGATAAAACCTAGAATAGGACTTTTTAATAGGGCCGTTAAACCTTGCCCCGTGGCCATCTGTAAAGTATAGCGATCAATTATTTTCGCCGCTGCCAGGGTTCGAGTTTCCAAATCCGCTAAAAAACGGGCTAAACGCAACTGTTTTGCGGGTGAAATTGCCCCCAGTAAAGCGATTGATAACTCCTCATCCCCCCAAGCTTCTCTATCCGGCTGTTGACTGACCATCGGCAAAATGCGATCGCAGAGATCCTCGAATAATTCCGCCCGATACTGCAAGCATTCGCGGATATTGACTTCTTTGGGACTTTCTCCCGTCAGCCAATTATAGGGAGGTTGCCACTCTCGCACTGGACGCAGGCGATCGACTTGGGAAACACACACTATAACTGGTAAATTGTCAATAGTTTGTTGCAAATCTTTAAGAAAAGCCTCATCCATGGCCAGCGCGGGATCGAGGGCGGGGGTGACAAGAATTAATAAATCGGCGTTTTTGGCGTAATTAAGAACTTTTTGCCGATAATCAGCCCGATTTGACTGTTCATAGCCCGGAGTATCCCAGAGGATTAACTCGTCCCCTTCTGGGGTTTGCCAATGGTAGGATTGAATCGCATCGGTACTGGGCAATAGATCCACTTGGGCTAAATCGGCCCGAAAGAGAGTATTAATTAAACTGCTTTTGCCGGCCCCGGTGCGTCCAACCAGCAGAATATTAACCGGTTGGCGATCGATTTCCGTGATCGGTTCAGCTTGGGCGAGGATTTCCTTGAGAGTAGTGGTGGCGATTTTCGTCTTGGTGGGGAGAGTTGGGGCGAGATTGCCGCCACTGTAGAGTAACACCGCTTGGCGAGAGAGGTTTCTTAGGGCATTTTCCCGCAAAACTTGCCCTAAATTGACTAATAATTGCTGATCCGCTTGATCGCTGTATTTTTGACTGGCAACTTTAGCCACAGCCGCAGCGGGATTGATCACCCATTGCGCCCAATTCCAGACTTGCCAAAGTTTCCGGGCTGAGGGTTGCAATTTTTGATAAACTTCGTAGGCCTGATAGGCTTGGCCGATGGTGATTTGATTCAGGGCCGGGGAAAGATTCTGCATCCAGCGATCGCTATCATCGACGGTTCCCCGAATTAAACCGTAGGCCTGGGGAATGTAAATATTTAATAAGGGGTACTTGACATCGGGGTAATATATATGAGCGATGGCACTGACCAAATCCTGACAGCGTTGCCAAAAAGTCGCCCAATCTTCCCAAACCGGGCGATCATTGCGGGCCTCGACGATAATCCTCTCGATAATTTCCTCGACATTGCCCCCGGAATCACCCTCAGGAGGGGTTAATTCTGCCTTAATTTCCCCGATGGCGGCTTCAATTTCCCCGACTGCTGGGCGCGTCCATTTGACCAACAGGAAGCGCCAAGCAACAAAAATCAGGGTAAAAACTGCCCAAATCCAATTCAAACCCCATTGATTGATCTGGAAACTGGCGGCCACGATCAGAAAGATGACCACGGCGGCGATCGGAACTGCTAAAATCAACCCTTGCCAAGTTTTTAACCGTAACATTGCTCGATCTGGTTTTTTTCCATTCTACCGATCTCTGATTCTGGGTTAGAGGGCAGTCCTGATGCCAAAGTCGGCACCGCCAAGCCTGAAAATATTCTGATTGACGAATTGGCGTTATTTCAGCTTCTATTTTCCAGTCAGTGCCTCTCCTGATATGTAGCCTATACTGAATGGATTTAGCGTTACTTCCCACTTGATTCACTCAATCCAAGCTTTTGGGGGGTTCTACCCCCCAAACCCCCCGCGCATTAGTTTTTCGGTGGGATGCTTACACGCAGCTGCTAATACATTGGTAATCATTTAAGAGTCACTCCACTTGCAGGAGTGCCTCTCCTGATATGTAGCTTATACTCAACGGATTTAGTATGATTGACGAATTTGCGTTATTTCAGCTTCTATTTTCCAGTCAGAAATTAGACAGTGGCATCAATTTGGGCGAGGATTGCCGTGGACAACTGACAAAGTTGTTGATGACAAGGACCATTACTAGCCATGATCCCCCCCCATTGCCGCACATCGCCGCGATTATAGCGCACCGGTTGACCGTCAAAATAGGAGAATTTGCCGCCGGCTTCCGTTAAAATCAACTCTGGAGCAGCAAAATCCCAGTCTTTAGCCGCCGATTTCCCCGATAGGGAGATATAAACATCGGATTTTTGTTCGAGGATCGTGGCTATTTTACAGCCCACACTGCCCACATAATTTTTACCGAAGAAGGGTATTTGACTTAATAAATTATCAAAACGTTGGTCGCGATGGGTACGACTAACCACCAGATAGAGGTCGGTAATTTTATCTTTATTGGCAACTTTTACCGGTGTAATATTTCCATCGCTAGTTTCTAGAAAAGTACCTTTTCCTTTTTGGGCAAAATAGAGTTTTTCTTGATCCGGTAGGGCAACCACGGCGATGATCGGTCTTCCTTGATAACATAAGGCGATATGTAGGGCATATTCTCCCGTTTTGTCGATAAAATCGCGGGTTCCGTCCAAAGGATCGATAATCCATACCCAATCTTTCGGGATAGCTTCATTACCCTGATGGGTTTCCTCGCTTAGATAACCAAAGTCGATATCAGAAAAATTGGCTTGTAATTCCCCTAAAATATAATGATTTGCCGCTAAATCCGCCGCCGTCACCGGTCCGCCTTTTTTCTTCTCGTTGACGGCTAAATCCTGTTCACCCCGGTGGTAGGATTGGAGAATTTTAGCACCACCCCAACCCACGGCACGAGTCACAGCTAAAATGCGATCGAGTGTTTCGGTATCTTGACAGGTTAAATTAATCATAAAATAGCCTCAGTTTTTCAGACCTATTATCTACTAAATTGAAAGACTGGCATCTTAGCTTACCATCCCTTGCTTCCTAACTCCTGACTGGCTTAATTTTGCCCTTGCCAAAAATAATCGGCGGGTTTTTTGGTTTCTGCTGGTGATGATTGGGGAGCGTCTCCCAAGAAAACCGAACGCTGCATGACGCGATCGCCTAATCTTCTTTGGACTCGACTGGGAATGCCGTAACCGTAGGCAATATGACCTTTTCCTGCTAGGACGATGATCTGATATTCGGGATGAGCTTGCCAGAATTTAGCGATCGCATCGGCCATGGTTTCATCCCAGAGAACCTGTGCCAAAAAAAAGCGATCGAATCCCTGACTTTTGCCCCCCGTGTGTTGCTGATAAACGGCTAAGATCTGTTGACGGTACTCCTCGTTATCCTGGTTTATTTCGCTTTTAGGGGGAATGTAGGTCATTTCTGAGGTGGAGAGGCTTTCTAAGCCCTCCTGTGCCACTTTTCTAGTGATTTCCGTGGGTGTATTTAGGGCGATCAATGGTAGTTTTTTCGCCTTGGCCAAGCGCAGGATCGGGGCGTAAAATTCCCAATCAAATCCCCAACGTTGGTCGTATTCACTTTTTTCTCTTAACTGATTTTCGCTAATTTTGCCGGCTAAATACTGATCCAAATAGATTTGGTAAGGACGTTGAAACATCTCGAAAGCGATGGCTATTTGGGGATTATTAGCCTGTAAATACTTGATAATAGCTAATTGGGCCTGATGATCGGCTTGACTATCGTGTCTTTCTCCCAGATAAATAATCTCGGCTGTTTTTAAATCTGCCAGAATTTGTTTTTGGCTATTAGTAAAACTCCAGGCCCGGGGCAGCAAAATAAACAGTAAGCAGAGGGCAAGGAAAACAGGAAAAAAGCGTCGGGAGAATTTCATCTTTGTTAAAGGCCTTTTAAAAAACCGATCTTAACCGAAGCCATAACAAAAAAGGTGGGCAATGCCCACCCGAAAAAATTTTCAGGGAACCTTTCTGGTTTAGTAGGTTTCTACGTGCCAGCGATGTTCTTTTTTCAGTTGTTTCTGATAGACAGACCAATCAGCGCCATTTTTAGCAGCAGCACCACTGATAGCATCGTCGATACCATCTTCCATCCCTTTTAGTCCGCACATATAAGCGTGGGTTTTGGGACTTTGGAGTAGATTCCAGATTTCGTCAGCGTGTTCGGCTACCCGGTGTTGAATATACATTCTGCCGCCCTGGGGATTTTGCTGTTCCCGGCTGATGGCATAGGTGAGACGGAAGTTATCGGGGAACTCCGCCGCTATTTGCTCTAATTCTTCTTGATAGAGAATATTGGCCGTTTTGGGAACTCCGAAAATCAACCAAGCTAGACCTTTGAATTTATAATCTTCGTGTTGTTCCTTGAACATCCGCCAGAGGAAAGCTCGGAAGGGAGCGATTCCCGTCCCGGTGGCCATCATAATGATAGTGGCATCTTCATCACCCGGTAGCAGCATTTCTTTACCCACCGGACCAGTAATAGCCACATCGTCCCCCACCCCTATATTACAGAGATGGGTGGAACAAACTCCATAAACGGTTTCCTTGGTTTCTGGGTGCTGGTATTCTAACTGACGCACGCAGAGGGATACGGTTTTATCGTCTAATTTATCACCATGACGGGTGGAGGCGATCGAATAGAGTCTCAATTTATGAGGTTTGCCATTAGCATCGGTACCCGGGGGAATAATACCGATACTTTGCCCTTCTAAATAGCGTAAATCGCCCCCAGAAAGGTCAAAGGTGACGTGTTGTACGATACCGATACCCCCCTCATCAACGAGAGCATAATTCTCGATACATTTGCCGATAAAGGGTTGGTTCGGACGGTAGATATTGACGGGGATATCTGTTTTTTCTTTCGCTTGAGTCATGGCCTTTTTCTTGGTCTGTTCGGGGACGGGCGATGATTGAGCGATTGGCTGTGGTGTGGAGGCACTAGAAACAGTTGCTACGGGGGCAATCCCATTTAAGGGTTTGATGCTGACGATACGACCACCTAAACGGGTAATCCGACGCATTTCTTGATTCATGCGACTGTAGGGAACCGTGAAAAACACGCTTCCACTCTGACGGATTGAATAATCCAAGCTGTCAGTATTGTCGTTTTGATTGAGACCCGCCACTTCGTAAACAAATAAACGGTTTCCCGCTAGTGTACTCGGACTGTACATTAAATATAACTCCCAACTCAAGTCACGATAATCGTTCCATAGTTTAGCCTACCATCGGTACACTACACCTAGGCCTAATTGAGAGTTATCTTAAAAAAACCACAGACATCGCTTTTATCTTTGCCTAAGGATAGGTTAAGTCTCTGGTTAAAATCTGTTACATTTGCAGCATTTTACTTTTTATTAAGATTTATGCTACTTTTTCCCATTTATGCTAAAAATCCCCCTGGTTGGCCTGATGAGGGCAACCAGGGGGACAAATATTAGCGATAATTATTTTATGAACTACTCGGACGCAGCAGCGTTTAAGGGTTTAATGCTGACGATGCGAGCGCCTAAACGGGTAATCCGACGCATTTCTTGATTCATGCGGCTATAGGGAACGGTTAAAAAGACACTGCCACTCTTACGGATAGAATAATCTAGGTTATCAGTATTGTCATTTTGACTCAAACCGACGACTTCATAGACAAAAAGGCGATTTTCTTTGGCACTAGAGAGACTTTGCATCGAAATGGCTCCTACATTGATGTTATAGTTCTCTAGTTTAGCCTAGCAGGGAGACTAGCAATCTAGTTAGGGTTTGCGGCAAAAAGTTTCTCGTGGGGCCAGGGTGTGGGGTGTAGGGTGTAGGGTTTTATTTTAAGGTACTTTTCCCCTGAATTTTCCTCCCGATCCCTCCAATGGCTGGCACTTTTTGATTTTCCAAAAGTCTAAAAGTCTTAACCAACAAGGTTTTTAGATTTATTCAGCCAACCCTAGTTAATGGCCGATTTACGGCCGTTCATTGTACCATGACGCTCGATCGCAATTGTCCACAGGCCGCATCGGTCGCTAAACCTCTCGAATAACGGACAGTAACGGCGACTTTTTCCTGTTCTAAAATAGTTTTAAAAGCCTTAATTCTCTTTTCATCAGGCCGTTGATAATCCACCTCCTGAATAGGATTATAGGGGATTAAATTGACGTGAGATTGAAAACCTTTCACCAGTTTTGCTAATTCCCCTGCGTGTTCGGGTAAATCATTTACTCCCGCTAAAAGAATGTATTCAAATGTCACCCGTCGTCCCGTGATTTGAACGTATTCCTGACAGTCTTGGATCAGATTAGTTAGAGGATAATGGTCGGCACTGGGGATTAATTTAGCTCGAACTTGTTGATTAGAAGCATGGAGACTAACAGCAAAAGTTATTTGCAAATTATGTGCCGCTAATTGCTTGATTTTCTGGGGTAATCCCACGGTAGAAATCGTTAAACAACGCTGACCGATACCCACATCTTGATTCAGGGAATGAATCGCTGTCACCACTTCGGGGATATTTAATAAAGGTTCCCCCATACCCATAAATACCACATGACTAACTCGCTGCTGAAAATCCTCCTGTACTGTTAACACTTGGTCAACGATTTCATACGCTTTTAAATTACGAGTAAACCCCCCTTTTCCCGTGGCACAAAAATCACAGGCCATGGGACAACCCACTTGGGAAGAAACACAGACTGTCAATCTTTTTTCACTGGGAATTCCCACCGCTTCGATGATTAAACCATCGGCCAGTTTTAGCAGATATTTACGAGTGCGATCGGGTGCTACACTGCGATAATGTATAAGGGAACGACCGATAGGATAATCCGCCAGCTTGCTGCGCCATTCTTGGGGGAATACGGAAATATCCGCCAAAGAATGCGCCCCTTTTTCGTATAGCCATTGGTGTAATTGTTTACCCCGATAAGCGGGTTGTCCCTGGTCTTTTACCCAGTCGGTCAGTTCCTCTAAAGATTTCGCTAGTAAAGTCATAAGTAGGTAGGCGTTAAAAATTATCAGACACCCCCGTTATCAAGGGTAGGGTTGATTCATGAATCAACCCTACCTTATTAAGGGGGGATTAAAGGCAAAATCCATTTTTAATTTAATTATAACCAGCTACTTAAACTGAGCCTGACGACAAAAATAAATCTAGTCTTAAGCTTGATCTTTTTTACCTTTCATTTAACTTAACTGTTCAAGGGGAACTGTCAGCGCCATAATGATCGATGGACTTCGATCGAGAACAGAAATTTTATGAGTTGCCAGCAAAAAAAGTCAATATGGGGAAATAAGGAGCTATTCAGTTGTAAAAGCAATATTTAAGCGAAAATTTATGAAAATCGCTATTTTATCGCAAGATGCTTCTCTTTATTCCACCAAGCGACTGAAAGAAGCGGGAGAAGCTCAAGGCCATGAGGTACGAGTGATCAATTATTTGCGCTGTTACATGAACATCACCTCCCATAAACCCACGGTTGTTTATAACGGTAAACCCTTAGAGAGTTTCGATGCGATTATCCCCCGTATTGCCGCCTCAAAAACCTTCTATGGAACCGCAGTAGTCCGACAATTCGAGGTGATGAATGTTTTTACTGCCAACGACTCGCAAGCAATTTCCCGGTCGCGGGATAAATTGCGTTGTCTGCAAATCCTGGCCAGGGAAGGGATAGGTTTACCGGTGACGGGAATTGCTCACGCAACTCAAGATATCGATGGTTTAATCGAAACCGTCGGCGGCACCCCTCTAGTGATTAAATTATTAGAGGGAACCCAAGGTATTGGCGTAGTCTTAGCGGAAACCGACCAAGCAGCCAAGTCAGTTATTGAAGCTTTTCGGCAACTAGAGGCTAATATTCTAGTACAAGAGTATATTAAAGAGGCCAGTGGGGCAGATCTGCGCTGTTTTGTCATCGATGGAAAAGTGGTAGCCTCGATGAAGCGACAGGGGGCCGAAGGGGATTTTCGTTCTAATCTTCACCGCGGTGGCAAAGCAGAAAAGATAAAATTAACCCCAGAGGAACGCAGTACGGCTATACGGGCCACTAAAGCCATGGGTTTACGGGTTGCGGGTGTGGACCTATTGCGGTCTAATCACGGGCCTGTGGTTATCGAGGTGAATTCCTCTCCCGGTTTGGAAGGAATAGAAGCAGCCACCGGTGTGGATGTGGCCAAAAAAATTATCGATTTTGTCGCTAAAAATGCCACCCTAGTCCTCAATCGCGATCGATATCAATATTAGCTGTCAGCCTTGCATCAGTTATCAGTTATCAGTTATCAGTTATCAGTGGGTAAGTTATCAGTCAATAGTATTAAGCGATAAGCTCGGAGCTGCCTTTTTACTAAAAAAAATCTCCCCACACCCCACACCCCACACCCCTTAAACAGGATTTAGTATCAGTTATCAGTCGGCAAATACACGGACGCTATCGGGAATAATTGATAGTTTTACCTTTGTACCGATGTCTAATTGGGTGTTAATCGTTGTTCTAGCGTGGATTTGGCTGCCGGTGGCCGTTAGCAGACAATAACGGTATTCCCGCCCCAAAAATTGGCGATCGCAAATAACCAGATCTCCCGTCTCATCTGGCTTAATTTTGACATCTTCCTCTCTCAGCATCAATTCCCCTTTGTCCAAATCTTGACCATCGGCAATTTCCCAGACTCCTATCTCGGTTTGCCATTGTCCACCCTTCCGTCTAGCGGGGAGAAAGTTAGCTTGGGTGACAAACTCAGCCACAAATCGCGAGGCCGGATGACTATAAATTTCTTCGGGATTGTTAATTTGTTCTAATTTTCCTTGACAAATGACCGCAATTGTGTCACTGATCACCATTGCTTCCTCCTGGTCGTGGGTGACAAAAATGGCCGAGATACCAGTCGCTTTCAGGATATGACGGATCTCGTGCCGTAAGCGTTGCCGGACCTGCACATCGAGATTACTTAAAGGTTCATCTAAGAGGATTAAAGAGGGTTTTGGGGCTAAAGCGCGGGCGAGGGCGACTCTTTGCTGTTGTCCTCCCGATAGCTGATGGGGATAACGTTTTTCTAGTCCTTGCAGTCCGACTAAATCCAAAGTTTCCGCCACCCTAGCGTTAATAGCTCTGCTCGATAATTTCTCCCCAGAATTTTTTAACCCAAAGGCGATATTGTCAGCAATGGTTAAATGGGGAAAAAGAGCGTAATCCTGAAAAACCATGCCCGTATTGCGTTTTTCCGGGGGAATAAAGGTTTTTTCGTCGGCAACTATTCGCCCTCCCAATTCAATCACTCCTTGAGATGGTTTTTCAAATCCCGCAATCATCCGCAGTAGAGTGGTTTTACCGCAACCCGACGGACCCAATAATCCGAGAATTTCGCCCTCTGTTAAACTAAAACTGATATTATCGACAGCTAGAGTAGGAGAAGCGGGAAAACGCTTGTTAACCTCGGATAAACGCAGAATGACAGACTTTTTCATGGTGAGAAAGACAATCGCCCAGTCAGTGGCAGGGCTATTTACTTAAGAATTATTCCTAATTAGTTCACTATTATTGTTTATAACATCTCACTGGACTAATTAGGAAACTTTCTCAAAAATTTCATGCTCACACCTGAAGATATTATTCTCGTTCCCCGGGGGGCCGAGCATAGCTCAATCCGTCGAGGATTAAGGAAAATCGGCGATTTAGCCCCGCAAATTATCCCGATTAACCTTGGCGCTCCAGAATTCCTCGACAGTTCCCCAGTCTCTAGGCAATCTCTAGAATTTCTTAATAAGCTCACAGGAAAAATTGTGCTGATGGGATTAGCGGGCAGTCTCAGCGATCGCTATCGAGTCGGAGATGGGGTAATCTATCAAGGTTGTGGCACAGAAACGGGGAGTTATTGGCAGTGCGAACCAGAAATAACCGCAGAAATCGCCCAATTAACCGGATATAGTCTTGTTAAAGGTTTAACCAGCGATCGCCTGATTAGCCGATCCGAGGAAAAACGACGTTTAGGACAAGGGGGCTATGAAGTGGTAGATATGGAAGGAGCAAGGATTTTAGCGGCTTTACCGGGGCAAAAAGTGGCAATTGTGCGCGTGATTAGCGACGAGGTGACGCAGGATTTACCCGATTTAGCCCCGGCAATTGATAATCAAGGTCAGCTGCTACCATTGCCCCTAACTCGACAAATGTTAATCCGTCCTCTCCCGGCCTTCCATTTGATTCAAGGTTCCCTAAAAGGTTTATCCGTACTAACTCAGGTGGCGCGAAAGTTGTGCGGCAGTAATTTTTAAAAGTTGCTTGCAGATTATTTTTTTTCTGTGCTATAGTGATTAAGCTAAAATCAAGCGGATGTGGTGGAACTGGTAGACACGCACGTTTGAGGGGCGTGTGGCTTACGCCTTGCGAGTTCGAGTCTCGCCATCCGCATAAACTTTTATCTGCCCTCTGACAAGAATTGCCCTTGTCACCTATCGTCAGGGATGGATATTTGGCCATCAAAATTTCCTAACTCATCCTTTCAGGTGGCTTAGGTTTGACTAAGTTTAGTTAAGCGGTTGCGAGGGGCGATTTAGCCAAAGCACTAGGTCGTTTAAGGTTGTAAAATCCAACAAAGCCTCAGCCAAGGACTCTAATTGCTCGATTTCTAAAGCCTGAATTCGGGCAGCCAACACCTCATCCACCGCACCAAAGCGACGTTGCAACAGACGCAAAATCAGGGCAGATTCTCCTTCCAGTCGTCCTTCCAGTCGTCCTTCTTCCTTGGCTTCACGATATACCCTTGTATCTGCCAATTGTAGTCCTAGCATCGCTTCCACCTCCTGCCGACTCAAGTTAGTAAATTTATAAACCATAATTGTGGCAATCATTTCTATTATGGCGCGACTGGCTTCTGTATCTGCAATTTGCTCTTGGGTTCGTGCCAGTAAATAGCGGGCTTTTTCTGGTGCTTGGGTTTCTTCCACAGTAGTGAGTACCATCAAGGCAACTCCTAGGGGTAACTGCTGAATTTCGCCTAATTCTTTCAGATAAATTCGATGCACTTGAGGACAATTGAGCAGCGCCCGGTAGGGATGGGCATTACTTTGTTCTAGGCTACGGGTGGGATAGATGACAACAATTTGCCAATCGGTAAATCGTTCTCGCTGACGATAAAAATACAAAAATGATTCACCAAATACCCGTTCATAGAGTCGTTCGTCTTTTTGAAATTGCACTTCACAAAAATAAATCACCCCATTACTATCAGTATCAGGTGGCAGGAATACGCCATCGATCTCAAATTTGGGTTCTTTGACGGCTACGGAGTCAAAGCGGTATTCGGTGGCATTATCTGGCGGGTTTTCCAGTAAATCGAAGAGAAGGGAGGGGGATTGTTGAAAAAGCCGGTAAAATATCGAGTCTCGTTTCATGATGATCGGGATTGCACCATAGCGATCTTCCCATGAAACCCCAAAAAAATAGAGAGAGGAAACCCGCGTCTCCTCTCCCTTGGGGCATTATTTTCTAGCTTTGCGGACAGCACCCCCTAGCATTAAACCGCCCAGTGTGATAAAACCAAGAAGGCTAGAGGGTTCGGGGACAGTGACTGCTGGAGTCGGAACTGTCAGCACGGAGGAGATGCCATATAACCGGCTGATACCAAAGCGGTTGGAATCGTCCATGGTAATCCACTCAGCTGTAATCGAACTGGCGCGCCCGTATCTTACTTGCCCCAGGGAGCCACCACCAAGTCTTCCATTCTCCGCTGTTCCATTGTTGTTGGTCCCTGTCCAGACTAGCTCATTCAATTGCAGATCGTCAGGAGTGCGATTGATAGCGGTTTGGATGCTGCCATCCCAGAGATCGGCATTATTGTTGGCGACCCGGTTGCCATCTATGAGATAGATCGGAACACCCGTACTCAATGTCGGATTAGTACCCGTATTATCACGGGCATCGACTGAAGCAGTAGAACCGATCGCCTTCCAAGTAATCGTATTCGGGTCAATTCCAGCCGCATTTAAAGCCTGATAGAGAGCCGTATCAGTCGTCCCTGGCAATATAGAGAGCCGTACTTGACTGGTGACAAAGTTATTGTAGTCGTCGATGTCGGTGCTTGTTGCATCCCGTTTGCCTTCAGTGACAAACACTAAACGATACTGAGCGCCGGGAGCCAAGCCAGGTGGGACGACCACCAAAGCAGCTTGTGCTGCACTAGCCGTTCCCAGAGTAGCCAGGGCAACCCCAGCGGAGACAATGCCGAGTTGTAATTTCATAAAAAAGGGTTAATGGTAAATGGTTTGAGTGCGTGACATTTCGATTCGGGTTAAGCAATAGGGCAACCCAAAACAATGACAAGCGAATGCTCAAGGAGAGCACACACACTTACCCCCCCCGTATTGTATTAAAAGCTACAATTTAATAAATATTTACATTCTTCTCCCCCAAGGCTTGCGCCCCTTGTATATTGGAGAAGTGGTAGAGTGTAAGCCTTTTCTTCGAGAGGATTTGCCGATCACCGAGACCCCAAGAGAGCCATCTGATCACTTATAAACTGTTGACTATCTAAATTACTCGTTAAGACTGCATTAGAGGTAAATATTTCATGAGCCAAACCATCACACCTTCTTCCTTAAAAGCTAGTTTAGCCCCCAATCCCACTAGAGCAGCAACGGTGGACGATGGGGGAAATGTGCTAGGGGAATTTCTGCAAGAAACTCTGGCCATGACTAAACGTCTGTTCATCCAATTACAACGTCGTCCTTCAACCCTAATCGCGGGGGTAATTCAGCCCTTTATGTGGCTGATTTTATTCGGGGCATTGTTTTATAAGGCTCCCCAGGGTCTATTCGGCAACGATCTCAGTTATGCTAAATTTCTCGCCCCCGGGGTGATTGTCTTTACCGCTTTTTCTGGGGCCCTCAATGCCGGTTTACCGGTAATGTTCGATCGAGAATTTGGCTTCCTTAACCGTCTCTTGGTGGCACCTTTAACCACTCGTTACTCGATCGTGGCCGCTTCTACCATCTATATTATCGCCCTCAGTTTCATCCAAACCGCCTCGATCGTGGCCGCTAGTGCCTTTTTAGGGGCAGGATTGCCCAGTTTAGCCGGATTAGGTGCGATCGCTTTGATTGTTTTCCTAATAGTTTTGGGTATGACTGCCTTAAGTCTCAGTTTAACCTTTGCTCTACCCGGACATATCGAATTAATCGCCGTCATTTTCGTCACCAATTTACCGCTTTTATTTGCCAGTACCGCCCTCGCTCCCTTAAACTTTATGGCAGATTGGTTACAAGTAATCGCTAGTCTCAACCCTCTTACCTATGCGATCGAACCGATCCGTTATATTTATTTCAATCAGCACTGGTCTTTTGATAGCATAGTCTTACAAACCCCTTGGCTTGACCTCAATTTCTTGACAGTTTTAGGCCTGCTCTTAGCTTTTGATCTGCTAATACTTTTGGCAATTCAGCCCTTACTTCGTCGTCGTTTTGCTTAAATCAGTTATCAGTTATCAGTTACCAGTTATCAGTTATCAGTTTACTGTTCACTGTTCACTGTTCACTGAAAAGCCTACAACTTTCTCACCACCAAAAACTAGATAATTTTCTGAGGAGTTAGTTAGATTATGAATACTCAAAAAATGTTACTCAAATCGTCTTTATTTCTAGCTACTATTTTATTAGTCGGGGCTGATTTTAGTCCGCAAGTGTTAGCTCAAAGCTTGAACCCCAGTCAGCCGGATTATCAAAAAAATGAACGTAGTTCCGATGGCAGGGATGATCTCGGTGGTTTTAATCCTCTAGACTTGATTCATAATAGTAATTTTCGCCGTAGCCGGGACGGATCGGAATTTCAGGAAGACACCCTCAATAATATCAACGAAGCGGCCGAGGAGTTTAAACGCAAGCAAAGGGAACAACTGGAAAATCTGCAAAATCCTGCCCCAGAAACCAAATAAAACCCCTTTTTGATTTGCCTTTTGCTCATCCTAACCAGGAGGTTGATTTTGTCCTATTGCTTAGTATATATGATCGCTAAGTGCAGATGATCTGAGAAAGACCAATGACCGAAGATCATTGGGGGGTTTATCTGACACGAATTTATATTAAACTTAGGATTGGTTTATTGAATTATCGTCTTATTAAAACTGTGGAAGTAATGGAAATCGGGCAAAAAGTCAAGGTCTGTCGCTTACGAGACCGCGTTAACTCGGATGTAGCGGGTAAATTGGGTAAAGTGGGTGTCATCAAAAATTTTAAGATGACCGATGGCAGCGGTGTTGGTGCTGTTGTCCAGTTCGATGATAAGACCGCTACTTGGTTTTTTGAGGATGAACTCAAACTCATCTAAATATAACGCTTAGGAATTAATTATGTCCTTAATTTTGACCTTTTTGGGCAAGGGGGGCAGCGGTCGCAGTACAATAGCGATCGCTTCGGCAAAGAAAATGGCTGGTCTGGGGTCAAAAGTTCTCTTGATCGGTCATGATCCTGGCCCCGCTTGGGGATTACTCCTCAAGGCCTCCCCTAGCTCCTCCGTCACGGAAATTGCCCCCAATCTCTCGGTTGTCCAGCTTAATAGTACGCAGTTACTAGAAAAAAGTTGGGAAGAAGTCAAGGAATTGGAAAAGCAGTATTTGCGTTCTCCTACCTTGAAAAATGTTTATGGTCAAGAGTTGGGCATTTTACCCGGTATGGACCAAGCTCTAGCTTTAAATTTTCTGCGGGAACAGGATAAAAGCGGAAATTACGATGTTATCATCTACGACGGCAGCGGAGATATCAACAGCCTGAGAATGTTGGGGATTCCCGAGGTAGGTGGCTGGTATTTACGGCGTTTTCGGCAGGTTTTTAGTGATTCCGAGATTGGTCGCACCCTTTCTCCCTTTTTCCAACCGATCGCCGCTGCCGTGCTGAATTTCTCCTTTAATCCCGACGGTTTAGGGCAGAAGGCCGATAATAACATTTTAGACGAGGGGCGCTCCGCTTTAGCCGATCCCCGGCGAGTTTTAGCCTATCTAGTCACCAATGATGATCCAATTGCGATCGCAGATGCCAAATATCTTTGGGGTGCGGCGCAGCAAATCGGTTTAAATGTGGGGGGAGTGATTTTTAATCGCTGTCAGAGTGCTACGGAGGATTTTGCCCCGCTGCCGGCGGCGATTTTACCCGACCGTCAAGGAGAAGATTGGCAGGAGTTAATCGCCGAGTTACCCAATTTTCTCACAGTGCAGCCGCCCAAACCGTTAATAATCGATACGGCAGCCGCTCAGGTCAAGGTTTATTTACCCGGATTCGAGAAAAAACAGGTAAAACTGACGCAATCAGGTCCAGAATTAACCATCGAAGCCGGGGATCAACGGCGTAATATTGATGTACCACCGCCCCTAACCGGACGAGCGGTAAAAGGGGCAAAATTCCAAGACGGTTACTTAATTATTTCTTTTTAAGGGATTATGTCGAACACAGAGATCGAAAACAAGGACGAGCGAGGGGCCAAAACTCGCCAATTATTGGGCATGAAAGGGGCCTCATCGGCAGAAACCTCCCTCTGGAAAATCCGCTTACAATTGATGAAGCCGATCACTTGGATTCCCCTAATTTGGGGGGTTGTCTGTGGGGCTGCTTCATCAGGTAATTATACTTGGTCTTTAGAAGATGTCTTAAAAGCAGCCACCTGTATGTTACTTTCCGGTCCGTTGATGACCGGTTATACCCAAACTTTAAATGATTTTTACGATCGAGAAATCGATGCAATTAATGAACCCTATCGTCCGATTCCTTCGGGGGTCATTTCTATTCCGCAAGTGGTCGGCCAGATTTTGGTTTTATTAGCAGCTGGGTTAGGAATATCTTATCTTCTCGATCGCTGGGCTGGTCATGATTTCCCGATCATGCTCTGTTTAACCCTATTTGGTTCTTTTATCGCCTATATTTATTCAGCACCACCTTTAAAATTAAAACAAAATGGTTGGCTAGGAAATTATGCCCTCGGTGCTAGTTATATAGCATTACCTTGGTGGGCAGGTCACGCCCTTTTTGGTCAGTTAAATGGGACAATTATGATCCTAACCCTCATCTATAGTCTGGCGGGTTTAGGCATTGCTGTGGTCAACGACTTTAAAAGTGTGGAAGGTGACGAAAAATTAGGCTTAAAATCCTTGCCAGTTATGTTTGGAATTACGACTGCTGCTTGGATTTGTGTGATTATGATCGATGTTTTTCAAGCAGGAATTGCGGGTTATCTGATTAGTATTCATCAGAATCTTTATGCCGCTATTTTACTGTTATTAATTATCCCTCAGATCACTTTCCAAGATATGTATTTTCTGCGGGATCCGCTCAAAAATGATGTCAAATATCAAGCCAGCGCCCAGCCTTTTCTAGTGTTAGGAATGTTGGTGACAGGTTTGGCTTTAGGTCAGGGGATACTCTGAAGGATTGTAGTTAATAAAAACAGGAAATATCCAGTTTATGGGACATTATCGCCTTGAATCGGGCTTCGGTTTACGGTAACTTGATCCGTCAAGAGGGGTGAAAATAGATTTTCGGTTCGATCCCCCCTTAATCCCCCTTTGATAAGGGGGGTACCGATCCCGCCTTGATAAGGAGGGCATCTGACAATTTTTAATACCTACCTACTTAGCTCGATCCCTAGTCTTTTCGTTACAATCAAGAGGGAATCGATGCCGGGGAGAAGATTACTTTTTTTCTTCCCTCCGATTCGCCATTCTTGACGAACTAATCAAGAATAGTTTCTGTTTAACAAGATTGATTGAGACAAGTATCTCGAACCTAGTCACCATGAGTAATACCAGTAATTTTCGCCAAGCTTTACGCGAGGCTAAAAGCCAAGCACTTATCGGCCCTAATGTTATCCCCAAGGCCCTGCCCTATCTCGGTGGCGGTCTAATTTTGACTGCGGTGGGAACCTATGGCGGTTTAGGTGTGATCCAATCCTATCCCCAGATTTTCTTCCCGACTTTCTTTGTCGCCATAGTTGCCGAGATTATTTTATTTTTTGTCGCGCGTAATAGTGCGGAAAGCGGCAATAAAAGCACTGCTCTGCCCCTCCTGACTCTCTATAGCCTTCTTTCTGGCTATACTCTCAGTGGAATCGTCTATGTGGCCTTAGGTACTTCCGGTGTTGGTTTGCGGGGAGTGGCAATTGCTGCCCTCGGTTGCGGCATCGCTTTTGTGTTGGGACGGAATATCGGCTCGAATCTGTCGGAAAAAGATGGTTTAGCACTGACTCAAACCGTTAGCATCGGTATTCTCGCTCTTTTTATTGTTCTCATTGGTCAGCTAATTTTCTCTATCTTTGGTGGCGGTACTCCCACCTGGTTAGAAATCGCCATTTCTGGCATCGGGGTTTTCTTGTTTGCCGGCTCCGCAGTGGTGGACTTTTACATCTTGCCCCGTACCTACAGAGATGAACAGTATCTCAGTGCTGCTTTATCGATGTATTTGACCTATATCAACCTATTTATCTTTATTCTGCGCCTTTTAATCGCTCTTAACGGTCGAGATTAGGGCAAATAGAGAGGAGTTAGAAATTAGTTACAACCTAACTTCTAACTCCGCTAGAATAGTAAAGAAATGTAAACAGCCCGTAAAGATCATGACTGAACCACAACCGACTCAAACCCCCAAATTAGAAGATCCCAAATTTGGTTTTAATGACTATGCCGAGCGCCTCAACGGTAGGGCCGCTATGATTGGTTTTGTGATCACCCTGTTGATCGAGTATCTAACTGGCCAAGGTCTGTTATCTTGGTTAGGGTTACAGTAGTTTTTTAGGCTTTTTTAGGCATTCTAGGGGAAATACAGTCTTGAGTGTTAGTTAACGCATACAGGCTTGATGATTTTCCCCGTAGAATCCTTGCAGGACCGAATCACCTCGCTGTTGTGGTGTGCCGTGGGAGCGATTGGGAGCTTCAAAATCGCCCACTTCCGAGGCCGCTTCCGCTAGAAGTTTTCCTGCTATTATATAATCCTGTTTGGATAAACTTCTTGCTTCGGTAAATAACCAAGAAAGGGTATCTCCCGCTAGACAATCGGCCTGTAATTCAATGCCGATGCTCATTCCGCCTTCATCGATGCCACCGATACCCCGATTCCACTGAACAGCGTGAGCAGCCTCGTGAGCGACGGCGTAAAGGGGAAATAGGGGATTATCACTAATGCGAGTGACTTGCTGGAGATTGACGTAAACTGTATTATCTACAGTGCAGAAAGCCGCTAGGGAAATTACACCGCAGGGAGTGGTTATCGGGCCATCACTTAACAAATACTTAAAATTGATCTGGTGTAATTGAGCCGTATATTCAATTACCGCTTCTAAGGCATCCGTAATATCGTCTGCTTGCGCTCTCTGGGCTAGAGGGGATAAAATCAAGAGGGAACTACAGGAAACAGCAGATATCAGGGATAATAAACGTTTACGGCCAGAGTTAGGTTTCATGATACTAACAAAGTCGGGAGTAAGGAAGAAGTTTAATTGATCTGAATTAGCCTAGTGCTATGGTCACAATTCTAAAGGCTATATCTAAGACTTCCAGAGAAAATACAGAATTTACGCAGCTTTTGATCGAAGTTTACAGAATTTTTCCTCAAGGTTTAGGAAATTAATTTGGCACGACCACTTAGGGTCTGCTGAAAAAGTTTTTCGTGAGGGTAGGGTGTGGGGTGTGGGGTGTGGGCTTCGGCCGTGAGCTCAGCGTTCGACCGAGCTCACGCCGAGGTCCGAACGGGTGTGGGGTGTGGGGTGTAGGGTGTGGGGTGTAGGGTGTAGGGTGTGGGGTGTGGGAATTATGAATTATGAATTGGAAATTGGGGAGTTTTTTGCTGTGAACTGATAACTGATAACTGATAACTGATTAAAGTACCATTTCTCTGGTGGCTTCTGCATCTATGGGTTTAATCAGATACAATCGCAACAGATCCCCGACGATACCTAGCTGTAAGGGTAACTTACGCATTGTTTTTAGCCATTGAGGAGCGCTACTTTCATCGATCGCTTTTAATTGTAAATTACGTTCGGCACAACGGTTTAAACGGGGAAAAAATTGGGTATGGTCCACATTTAAAATGGTGGGAAAAGCGCGAGCGGAGGTATTATTAGTCTGACGAATTACCTCTTGATCAAAAGCGATCGCATCCATTCCCAAAGCATCATAAAAGTCTGAGCGTTCGCGTACAGTTAAACTGTGGGTAGCAAAGACGGAAAGCAGGAAAAAACGACTCCATAATCTCGATCGCCAATTATTCCACAATTGTGGTTTAGCTCGCAGTAAGGTTTTAAAGATATCTCCGTGGCGATTTTCGTCCTGACACCAACTCTCGAAGTAATTAAAGAGAGGATTAAATTTATACTCTGGATGTTCTTCTAAATGACGATAAATGAGGATATAACGCCAATAACCGATTTTTTCGGAGAGATAGACCGTATATAATACCCATTCAAGGGGGAAAAAGGTGTAGGTGCGGGTTTTAGTAATTTTGGCTAGATCGAGGGAAATATTAAAGTCAGCCATGGCTTTATTGAGAAATCCTGCATGGCGCGCTTCATCTCTAGCCATAAGATGAAATATCTCCCCTAACAAGGGATTACGGCTTTTTAGTTGTCGTGACAGTTCCTTAAATAACAAAAAGCCGGAAAATTCGGAGATACAGGAGCGTTCTAGGTAATCTATAAAAGCATTTCTCGTTTTTTCATCGAGATTATCTTGATAGTTCTCAAATTCTTGCTGACGTTCAAAGTGATGCCGGTTATAATCGGTTCGCATCTCCTCTAACATCGCTTTGATTTCGGTTTCTTGCAAAGAAAGGTCAAAATTAGCGGCAGCCTCAAAATCGGTGGTATAAAAACGAGGGGTGAGGATAGTTTCGCGCAGAACAGCTTTTTTCTGGGAGGGAGGTTCGACGGTAGTGACCATGATGGAAATTACTTGACTACATAGCTATATAAGATTTTAAACATAAATAGGTAAGCCAATGATAATTATTAAGTTTTATCAATATTTTGGGCAGTAGTGAGTAGGGGATAAAGACAAGTTGGCGAGCCGATTAGGGAAATAGGGAGTAGAATAGAAAGGTTGTGAGTCTATAACTATCGTTAAAATACTATGGCTTGTCCCAAGAAGAAAACCTCAAATGCCAAGCGCGACCAACGGAGAGCGCACTGGAGAAAGCAAGCGGCTCGGGAAGCGCAAAAAGCCTTATCTTTGGGTAAATCTGTTCTTTCTGGTCGTTCTAACAGCTTTGTCTATCCCACTAAAGAGGAAGAAGAAGGGGAAGACGAGGAATAACTTGATGGTGGGGAGTGAGGTATAGAAAACCTTTTCGCTCCCTAATATTTTAAGATTTGTTTAGGGTTTTCGTTGTGAGTCTCAACTAATGTTAGGCAAATTCTTTAAAAAACCAGAATCTCCCGATCAAGACCGAGTTCCTCCGGGCCAATATCTCGCTAGTGGTTTTCCTGTGCTTACCTACGGAGATACTCCCCAAATCAAGACCGAGGAATGGTTATTCAAGGTTTGGGGAAAGGTGGCCACGACTAAAATTTTTAACTGGTCGGATTTTATGGTCTTACCGCAGTCGGAATTTACTAAGGATTTTCACTGTGTCACCCGTTGGTCAAAATTAGATGTGACTTGGACAGGAATTAAGGTATCGGATTTTATGGCCTTAATTGACCTGTTGCCGGAAGCTACCCACGTCATGCAACACTGTTATGGTGGTTATACCACTAACCTCACCCTAGAGGAATTCCTGCACGAGGATAATTTTTTCGCTTTTCAACTGTTTGGTCAACCTTTACCCCCCGACCACGGTGGTCCGCTGCGCTTAGTTGTTCCCCATCTCTACGCTTGGAAAAGTTCTAAATGGATTAATGGCTTAGAATTTCTCGATCAAGAGCAATTGGGTTTCTGGGAACTTAATGGCTACCATCGACGAGGCGATCCATGGTTGGAGGAACGTTATGGCGGTTTTTGACGATTTTTGTCTTAAAATAGGGTGATATCAGCAAACGGAAGTTACCCCCCCCACAAAAGAGCATTCGGGTTTCCTTTTCTTGTACCCATGTAATTGAAGTTTTCTTAAGGTTTATAGGGATAGACAGAGTACCTCATAGAAATTACCCCGAAGACTGGTTGTAGTCATTGATCACTGATAACTGAAATAATGGCTCTCTTAGGTTTGGTGGGTAAAATGTATTCTAAGATACAGTCTTACGAGCAAGTGAGTGGAACGAACCACTCCAGACACAAAGGACACAAAGACCGATCGCTACTATATAAGTTAAACTTATCACACAAAGAATAAGAGAGCCAAATAACCGACTAATGAAAAAGAGGATATTGACTTTACTATTAGCTTTGCTTTTAGTTGCTAACATGAATAGCCAAGGGGTTTTAGCAGTGACGATCGATTTTCAATGGTTGGGAAATCAGGGTTATACAGCTAAAGGTTCTTTTAGTTATGATGAAAAAACGGCCCCGACTATCTTTTCAGAAAAAGGTTCGGGAAAGATGCAAGTTTTAGAAGATTTTCAGGTATCTTTTTATGATAACAGTGGTCAAGAGATCGCTAAATACGATAATGTCAGCGAGGGAATTTCCTCGGCTAATTATTTTCAGTTTAATTTTAATACCAAAACCGGTCAAGTTTTTGGCTCGATCGATCTTGGGGGTGAAGGGATGGGGGAAATCTATCTTCAAGGGGTGGTTAACGATAATTTGGCACTCTTGCGGGTGGAGTCGGTAGATCTGGTCATGGATGAGGATGATTCACCGGAAATTATTACTCAGTTTTGACTAAATTGATCGGGAAAATAGGGATTATCCTAGCCTAATTTTTCCGCTAATTCTAACCAGCGATCGGTTAAATTATCAATTTTTTGACTCAATTGAGCTAATTCTTCGGTCAGAGCGGTTATTTTGGTAAAATCTTCTAGGGGTTCTCCATAAAGTACCTGTTCAATTTCAGCTTTTTTTGATTCTAAAATTGGTATTTGTTTTTCGATGTCTTCGTATTCTTTTTTCTCTTTAAAAGAGATTTTCTTATTGACGGGTGACGGAGAAGCTTTAACAGTTTTTGGGGTGACTTTTTTTTCTTTGGGTTCCTCCTCCTCTTTTTTCTGATCGAGATAAAGGGAATAATTACCCGGATATTGACGGATATTACCCCCGGTTTCAAAGGAAAAAATAGTATCAACTACTCGATCGAGAAAATAGCGATCATGGGAAACAACGATCACACAACCGTTAAAGTCCTCTAAATATTCTTCTAAAATTGCTAAAGTCTGCACATCGAGATCATTGGTGGGTTCATCTAAGATTAAAACATTAGGCGCACTCATCAAAACTCGTAGTAAAAATAAGCGTCGTCTTTCTCCCCCAGAAAGTTTATAAATTGGTGCATACTGTTGATCGGGAGGAAAGAGAAATTTTTCTAACATCTGGGAAGCGGTAATCACGCTGCCGTCTAGGGTTTTGACTAATTCGGCCACACTTTTCAGATATTCGATTACTCTTTGATTTTCGTTAATATTGAGATCATCGGATTGTTGATCGAAGTAACCAATATGAATAGTGGAACCGATGTCAACTGTGCCTGAATCGGGGAGAATTTTCCCGGTAATAATATCCATGAGAGTAGATTTTCCTACCCCGTTACTGCCAATAATACCGATGCGATCTTCGGGGGTAAAAATATAGGTAAAATCTTTAATTAAAGTATGATCTCCGTAAGCTTTCGAGATTTTTTCTACTTCGATAACTTTTTTGCCGATGCGTCTTCCTGCGGTGGCAATATCGACTTTTCCCTCCACCTGTTTAAATTCCTTATTACCCATTGCCTGAATGCGATCGATCCGCGCTTTTTGTTTGGTACTGCGCGCTTTTGGCCCCCGGGATAACCATTCTAATTCCCGTCGCAAAACTCCCGCGTGTTTGCGTTGACTACTGGCGATCGATTCTTCCGCTAAAGCTTTTTTTTCTAGATAATAGGCATAATTACCGGAATAAGTAGATAAATCTCCCCGATCGATTTCAATGATGCGATTAGTCACTCGATCGAGAAAATAGCGATCGTGAGTAATTAATAATAATCCTCCCCGAAAACGGGACAAATAACTCTGTAACCACTCCACGGAAAGCGCGTCTAAATGGTTTGTGGGTTCATCCATCAATAAACAGTCAGGATCGGCTAAAAGTGCGGTAGCGATGGCGATTCTTTTGCGATATCCCCCCGATAAATCTCCCACGCGAGCATTAAAATTATCGATACCCAGTTTACTTAAAATAACTTTAGCATTGGTTTCTAAATCCCAGGCGGCAAGTTTATCAATTTGTTGCGAAACCCTTGACAAACGTTCCATAATAGTATCCAGATTTTCTGGCTCATGGACAAGGCGATCGGACAATTCCTCGTATTCCTTAATTAAAGTCATGCTCTCGCCACTATCTGCGAAAACCTGCTCTAAAACCGTTTTATCGTCGTCTAGCTCCGGTTGCTGGGGTAAATAGACGATTTTCATCCCGGAATTGATTTGAATTTCGCCACCATCGATCGCTTCTAACCCGGCGATCATTTTCAATAGGGTCGATTTTCCCGATCCATTCGTACCGATCAGGCCGACTTTATCGCGATCATCGAGGCTAAAACTGGCATCTTTGAGAATTTCCTTGATACCGAAGTCTTTTTTGAGCGATCGAACCGTCAGCAGTGTCATGATTTCTGGGAATAATCCTTCTTTTCTAGTTTGACATACTCCCACCGTCAAGCTAGGCTGTGACGGGGGATTCTTTCTACATTGTTGTTAGAAATTCCGGCGTTCCTGATTTGAGGTATGAATCTTCTTTGGTAGAATTTCTTAAAACCTAGACCCAAACTAACTTTTGCACGGGAACCTGAACAGTTGGCATTCATACCTTGATTCAGCAACGCCCTGCTGAAAAAGTTTTTCCCGAGGAAAAAAAACCTGTCCCTAATGCCGACGATAACCAGAAAAGGGACAGATTGGCTCAATGGAATGAGATTATTTTCAAGGGCCAGACGGCATCAGGAATTACATCATGCCCATGCCGCCCATGCCGCCCATGCCGCCCATATCAGGGGCTGCGGCTTCTTTAACGGGTTTTTCGACCACGAGGGCTTCGGTCGTTAGGACCATACCGGCGATAGAAGCGGCGTTTTGAACGGCTGACCGCACCACTTTAGCCGGATCGATAATTCCGGCGGCGATTAAGTCTTCGTACTTGCCGGTGAGGACATTGTAACCGACGCTAAAAGCGGTTTCGCGCACACCTTCCACGATCACATCCCCTTCCACACCGGCGTTATTAGCTAACTGACGCAGGGGGGCTTCTAGGGCTTTAGCGACGATATCGGCGGCGACTTTTTCCTCATCGTTAGTGAGAGAAGCTTTGAAAGCCTTCACCTTAGAAGCCAGATGAATCAAGGTTGTACCACCGCCCGGGACGATACCTTCTTCCACGGCGGCTTTGGTGGCATTGAGGGCATCTTCGATGCGGAGTTTGCGATCCTTGAGTTCGGTTTCTGTGGCTGCCCCGACTTTAATCACGGCCACACCGCCGGCTAATTTAGCGATGCGTTCCTGTAATTTTTCCTTATCGAATTCAGAATCGGTTTCTTCTAACTGTTTTTTCAGTTGGGCGAGACGTTTCTGCACATCGGCCTTATTGCGGCTGTCCCCGGAGGCGACAATAATTGTATTGTCTTTTTCTAGGGTAATTTTTGCCGCTTGCCCTAGCAGATCGAGGCTAACCGTGTCAAGACTTAAGCCCACTTCTTCGGAAATCAGACGACCGCCGGTGAGGATGGCGATATCTTGTAAAACCGCCTTGCGACGTTCCCCAAAACTGGGGGCTTTGATAGCGACGACATTTAAGACTCCCCGGGCCTTGTTGACCACTAGAGTGGCTAAGGCTTCGCCGTCCACATCTTCGGCGATAATTAATAGGGGACGACCTTGACGAGCAACGGCTTCGAGGACGGGGACTAATTCAGCGATCGCACTGATTTTTTTATCGGTAATCAGGATCAGGGGGTTGTCGTACTCGACGATCTGTCTCTCTTGATCGGTGATGAAATAGGGAGAGATATAACCGCGATCGATCTGCATCCCTTCCACTACTTCTAATTCCGTGGTTAGGGATTTCGATTCTTCCACGGTGATTACGCCATCGGTGGTGACTTTTTCCATGGCGGTGGCGATCATTTGTCCCACTTCTTCATCGTTGCCGGAAGAAACGGTGGCCACTTGAGCGATCGCATCTCCAGCGATCGGTTTAGCGACGGCGGCGATTTCTTCCACCAGATAAGCGATGGTTTTGTCTAGTCCGCGTCTTAAAGCGACGGGATTGGCCCCGGCGGTAACGTTTTTCAGACCTTCTTTAATTAAAGCCTGGGCGATGATGGTGGCGGTAGTGGTGCCATCTCCCGCTAAATCTTTGGTTTTTGCCGCTACTTCCTGAATTAATCTCGCCCCGGTGTTTTCGAGGGGATCGGACAATTCGATTTCTTTGGCCACGGTGATGCCGTCATTAACGATCTGGGGGGCGCCGTATTTCTTTTCTAACAAGACATTGCGTCCTTTCGGACCGAGGGTGATTTTTACCGCATCGGCCAAGGCGTTGACACCTCTTTCTAGGGCGCGACGGGATTCATCTTTAAAGGCAATGATTTTGGACATGGTATCGCTGTTGTGATAGGACTCCTTATAGTTAATTTAGCACTCTTAGGGCTTGAGTGCTAATCCAGGTGTGCGGTCATTGAGGAGATCAGGGTGTTATCTCCCCACGGCAGACTGAATTGAGTTAAAAAAATAAAAATTTATCAAGATTTATGAATAATTGCAGAAAATCAATGATAACTATTGTAGCATCGGGGAGATAATCGAATTTTAGCCCATTTTCGCCTTTTTTTAGGAGAAGACAATCATGATTAATCTTAATCCTGCTATCGAACAAAAAATTAATGAATTTATTCTGAAAGTTAAATTAGCTCACCAAAAAGAAGCCACAGATATCATTCAAGAAACGAAGAATTTAAAAGATGAACTTATTCAAAAACTAGGTGGATTAACTTTTTCAGACCCTTTACCTAGCAGAGAAGAATTAGAAAAACAAATAATAGCTCATACAGAGCAGCTTGTGGAGACAATCAACCTTTTATCTACTGGCAAAAGTTCAGAAACTCCTCTTGATACTTTCAGCCAAGAAACTGATAGTTTAGTTGCAACAATTACGACTCTATTCGATGCTAATGCTAACGATGCAAACTTGCCAAAACTCAAGGAAAAGCTAACTGCTTGGCAAACAAAAGTTAAAGATACTTTGGTTAAATTTTCCGCCACTGTGGAATTACAAAAGAAAAATGAGTCTTTGATTGCTGAACTGAAGGATAACTTAGGCAAATATAGTTCAATTCCTGAAGTAGATGAACCCTTTGAAAAGTTAGTCAAGGAATTTAAAGATAATTTTGCACAACTACAAGAAGCAAGTGTTTTATTTCAAACTTTAGACGATTTAATCAATGAAATTAAAGCTAGAGATGAGGTGATCAAACTAAATAAAAGAATTGATATTTTACTGGGAAAAACCCAAGAACAAGTAGCGGGATTCACTCAAGAATTAGACCGGGAAGTACAGGGAGAATTAGCCAAATTAATTAAAATACTAGGGATGGCACAGGTGGAACTCAAGAACATTTCCAAACCTTGTGATATCATGCAAGTAAAGTCGGTGGTAGATGCCGGGGAAATGGCGATTAAATCTTTAACAGGTCAACCTAATATTATTTTGGCACAAAAATTACGCTATGCTGCAACAACGGGATTAAGAGAAATCCAAAAAGGTTCTTGGTTTAGTGGTTTAGCAAACTTCAGAGATAATCTTTTCCATTCTTGCAAAATACCTACAAAAGTTTTAATTGGATTAGTGTTCGCTTTACCTGTAAATTGGTTTATTATGAACTTCTCTCCGGTGAAAGAGTTACTCTCCTTACCTCCAATCATAAAATCTAGTAACCAAAATACTCAGGGAGAAGGTAACCAAAATACTCCAGGAGAAGGTAACCAAAATGCTCAGGGAGAAAGTAGCCAAAATACTCAGGGAGAAGGTAACCAAAATGCTCAGGGAGAAAGTAGCCAAAATACTCAGGGAGAAGGTAACCAAAATACTCAGGGAGAAGGTAACCAAAATACTCAGGGAAAAAATAGCTCAAATACCGAGGACGGAGTAATAACAATTATACGTTTGATGTGGATAACAGGCACTTTAGGGGGAGGAGTTAGTCTTCTAACTCGTTTGCAAGATTTTGATAATCCCAAAAATCAAAAATATGACGATGACCTCTTGCCATTGTTAATTGGTTTAACCAAACCCATTTTAGGGGGAAGTTTCGCTTTCTTTATTCTGCTAATTATTAACTCTAACATTTTTCCCATAGATATTCGGCGTAGCACTGAAGATAAGGGGAATGACACCTATTTATATGGACTTTTGGCAATGGCTTTTGTGGCTGGATTTAGCGAACGTCTTATTCCCGATTTAATTAGTCAAGTAGAGAAAAAAGTAATTGTAGAGGCTAGTTCTACTGGACAGGGACTACCTCCAGCGATTTTGATCGCTCCGCCTAGCCAAAATTTAGCATTAAATAAAATCCAGGAATTTAGCATTAATCCCGTTGGTAACTACACCATCACAATCTCACCGCCAGACAGCGGTAAAATTGATAAAAATACCACTGATGCCAAATTTACCTACACTGCACCTGCACAAGGAAATCCTGGGGATACAATTACTATTACTGCCACTTCTGATTCCGGACAAACTGCCAAGGCTACGATCACTTTAACTGCATAAAAAAAGACCGAGAGAGCCTTCTAGTTTGACAAAAAAAGTATAACTCCCATTTACCCCGATTTCGGGTTAATGGGAATGGCCAAGGCTTGAACTTGAATTTTTTTTAACTCGGAAACTAATCGAATCGCCTGCTGTTCGTAGAGGGGGGAGCCGAGAGTCGCTGGCAAATTTTCCATGAGATCGCTGGCGGTTTTCAGGGGACAATTAGAAAAACGACTGATCACGGTGGGTGCTTCTGCGGCAATATTGCGGTTAAAGGCTTTTTCCACCCGCACGCGCCAAGTTTTGGGAGTGCGACGACCCTGTTCCACCCGTCGCAGTCCGTTGATGGTGGCCAGCACCACAATGCGATCGCCGATGCGTAAATTGAGATAATCTTCGGGCATTAATTTCGGGGCTTGCCGTTCTCGTTGGTGTAGGATCGGCACGACTCGATAACCGTAGGCAATATCCCCGATCGAGCTACCATTGAGAGTATCCCCGGCTTCGATCTCGTATTCTGTCACCAGAATCGTTTTTTGCGCCCAACGGAACAGATAGATGATATTTTCTCCGAAAGCCGCTCCCGTAAAGGCTTCTGCCGCTACGGTGTTGGTTCCTAAAATGTGAGATTGGGGCAGAATTTGACTTAATTGTTGACTAAGGTTGTCGTCGGTGGTGCGGATGACTAAGTAGCTTTGGGGGTTGAGTTTGCGGGTGGTTAGGGCCACTTCTAAATTGAGGATTTCGTCATCGGTAACAATCGCTATACTTTTAGCCCTATCTAAATTGACATTTTTTAAAGATTCTTCGATATTTCCCGTCATCAGGGGCATTTTTGGCAGGATAGTCGCATCAAAATCCCTATTTAAGCTGACCCCGACGATCGCCTGTTGCATTTCTAGTAATAAATTAGCCACTTCTTTGCCGACTCGACCTAAGCCCACAATAACGATATGATTCTGTTGGGGAACTGGGGGACGGTTGGGGATAAATTGAAATCTTGATGATAATAAAGTTTCTGTCAAAATGGCATAGAGAACCCCGATAAAAGCGGTTCCAGCTAAGGTTAAAAAGAGACTAAATAGCTGCATCCACCAGGGAACTGCATTTAAATCTTCGGGGTTAGAGCCACCGAAAACATCGCCGTAACCACCTAATAAAAGGATCGCTGTTCCTGAAAGAGAGGAAATAAAGGAAGCTCTCGGAGCGTAGAGATGGAAAAGAAAAGTCCCGATCATTACCAGCAGGATAATGATAAATACTGACAGGAAAGCCACCTGGTGAATTTGCTGCTGAAAACTCAATTGCCAGAATTGTTGGATTTCTTTGAGCAATTTCTGCCAAAAATCCCGCAACTTCTGGGGAGAATTTGACGGTTTCTGGCGGACAGCATCGATGTTTTGATAGGTAGTTTCGATGGTGGTAATGGTATCACCTGCCCCGATAGTGGTGGTGGGGGACCATTGATAAAATCCGGCCCTTAAAGGTTCATCGGGGGCTGTGTGTGCTAACAGACGACGGGTGGGGGTATTTAAATCACCTAAAAAGCGATCGAGTAAACCATCTTCGGGGCTAATTTGTCTCTGGATAATCCGCAATTTCTGACCGTCGAGATGCAAAAAACCGAGGGTTTCCGTGCCTAATGTGGCTAAAGCAAAGGCATTGGCGGGTAGTTGGGTGGGTTCATAGGCGATAAAATTGCCTAAACGTTCCTTAAGTAGCTGATTGAGATTATCTTTAGAAGAACGCACCACTAAGCGGGTAAGAGGATTTAATTGCCGAATAATTAGGGCGGTGGTGGCATTAATTCGCTCATCACTGGTGACAATTAAAGCAGCCCGACAGCGATCGATTCCCGCTCTTGCTAAAATGTTTTTTTGACGACAATCACCGATAATTATTTCCTCTAATAAATCGGGAAAATCATTAATTTCCCAACTGGGAGGCTGTATTAGTTCGATACCGACAACGCTAACCCCAAACTCTTTTAAAGACTTGACGCAGTGTTGTCCGAGACTACCCAATCCACACACTAAAAAGCGATCGGCTGACTTGACATTCCCATGGACAAAGCTGAGAGATTCTTGGTTCATAGATTCTGCTTGTCTTAAAAAATAGAATGCTTTTTCAAACTTCTGATCCCCCCTGCTCCCCTTGATAAGGCGGGTGCTGATCTCCCCTTAATCTAGCCTTAATTTTTTCTTAATAAGAAGGGTGTCTGACAATTTTTAACACCCACCTAATTATAACATACCAGCATTTTTATTGCGTACTCGTTGATACATTTCTTCCATATTTAATTGGGAAGCAACGAAGTAATAAACTCCAGCAATATATTTACAGGGATTTTGTCAATCGGGACAGGAATAATTAGTTCAGCTTTTTTCTGAGGGAAAAACCTAAATAGTGATTTCAGCTTTCATCGACCTGACTTTTAAACTAACTTCGGGATGAGCTTGCTTTAATCTCGCTTGATAAACCTGAACATTGGTTCCAGCTTTTGGTACTCTAGAAGCGACAATATAGCATTCTTTTTTAGATTTTTTATGTCTTTCTTGTAAGTAAGAATGATTTAGAGTTGACAATAATTGATCATAAGCTTGTTCAATATTTTTACCCTTGAGTTCAATATAAAGAGCCAAGCTACAGGGACTATCAATTTCTAAAAGCCAGTCGCATCTTTTTCCCTCGATGATTAAACAATTATCTATTTTTATCTTAGTAATTAATTTCTGACTATTATTATTGACGATGAATTCTTTCCCATTTTCCTTAACTTTGACTATTTTATTATTATTGCATTCAGAACAGTGACTAATATTCATTATTGTTGAGCCTTTCTTTCTAAGATTTCTTCAAACTCTTGACTAAGTTCATCGGAGACAGCATCGAGGTTATTGATACCAATCAAGTTCACCTCTGTATCTAAGATACTTTGAGTTTGTCCATTGCTAATTGTGTAGGCTGACACATCTTGAAATTGAATAGTATTTTTATAACCTAAAGATTTTTCCGCTTTGACAGGCTCAACGTTAGCCGCCATGATTTTATTATTCAAAGCTGTGAGAATGTAGGGACTATGGGTAGTGAGAAAAAAACGACAATTTTTATTAGCATAAAGTAAGGTAAATAGTTCTACCATATCTCTTTGAGCGGAGGGAAAAAGATGGGTTTCAGGTTCCTCAATAAAAAATTGGTTGGATTCGGAATCAGGAAAAAACGAGAAAACTAAGAGAATTAATAACATTGGTAAAGCTTCTTGCTGTCCGCTTGAAGCATCAATTAAGTTAATCTTTCTCCCATCGGCATGATAAAGCCAATCTTGATCTTTCACGCGCGCATAGCTGCCTGATAGAATCTTTTCGCTAATTAATTTAATTTGATTATAAAGTTTTTTATCATCTTTTTTATCTTGGAATAAACTTTCTGATTCATTAATTATTCTGTATAGGCGTTGAGCATTTTCATAATTAGAGCCAAAGTTGATAATCAGAGGATCAAGATCAAAATTATTGGCCAAAAAGGCAAAAATATTATTGGTAAAGTATTTAACAAACAGAGTGCGACTAGCTGGTACAAATAAAATCTTTGTAGAAAAAATTTTTTCATTGCCTTGAAAAAAATCAGCAATATTTTTGACCACACAATCATTCATATCTGAATAAATATCTTGAGTGACTATATTGTTATTGCTTTTGGCAATTTTACTCACTTGTCTAATTGTTGTATTGTAAAACTTTTTAAAATTATCTGAATAGGTAAATTGTAGTTTAAAATAGCCAGATTTGTCCTTATATCTTTCAATCAAAAAGTTCATGTCATCCAAACGATAAACTATTTTAAATACTTGCTCTTTCCATGCGTATTTAGGAAATAATTCCTCAAATCGCTTCTGTAGGTGCCTTTTGAGTCCTTGCTGATCTTGAAGATTAGTGACTAATAATTTAACTTGATAAAACAAAAATCTCTGAAATAAAAAAACTAATTTAGCAATAATACTTTTACCAGTGGACTGTTCACCGATGATAACATTAATTTTTTTTATCTCTATTTCCGCATACTTAATAATCAGAAAATTTTCAATAGTTAAGGATTCCATTGTATCTCTCTTATCCCCAGTCTCATAACAATACTAGCAGGTTAGGGGTAGATTTTCAATTACTGTCAGTTGTTGACCTGTTTATTCTAATCTACCCTCCTATGGATAGATACCTAAGTCAAAAAGTCAGCAATTTAGCTACAGCGTTTCTCATCAAGATAAAGTGTAACCTAATTTGGCATCGACTCCTGACTCCCCAAAAGGAAAACTTATATTTTTTTAAAGTATCCCTGCATTTTTATTGCGTACCCGTTCATACATTTCTTCCATTACCTCGATAAAGGAAGTATCCTTATCCCAAAATGCCGGATAATCACCAGCTTTTTTAATGACAATTGCGGGAATAGTTGCGGATTTAACTAACTGAGGATTTTCGGGTAAACGGTGATGAGAGTGCCAAAATTCTTTGAGATCAATTGTTTCTACTGCTGGTATAGTTTCGGGTTTAGTGTGATAGGAAGTGACAGGGTTAAGAGGAATTTTTTCCTCTTGGATGGAGGAGGAAAGCAGCTTACCGAGGGGAGTTTTTGCTAACTCTTGCAGTAATTTTTGACGAGAGATACCCCGTAATTCAAATAAGAGGAAAGGATCCTGATCTAATTGGGAAGCAACGAGGTAATAAACTCCAGCAATATGTTTACAGGGATTTTCCCAATCGGGACAGGAACAATTGGTGATAAAATCCTTTTGACTGTGGGGTAATAAGTGCAGATTCAGATCGCTAAATGCTTCATCAATATTATCGGGAACTTCTTTGAGCAGCAGTTTAGAGATCATACTCGCTCTTGAACCAAGATTATATAAAGCTTGTGACCACTCTGCTTTAGTAATTGGTTTAATCTCGATACTCACCTTATACAAAGGTTCTTTGTAAACTCCAAAGTAGGGATTAATGGAACCTCGCACCTGAGCAGTAATTAAATTACCGTCAATTGTATAATTCTTGACTTTATCATTTTTAGCGTAGGAACGTCCTCGACTCAAGCGCGCTGAGTCGGTAAATTCTTCTAATGCTTCTATGAAGCGTTGTCCCCACCAAGTTTTACTAAATTTATTCATAGGTTTACCTCGATTAAATAATTGTCTGTTTATTCAATGCGATTAACTGACGAAAACTTTCGTTATCTAATTCCGTTAACCAGGATTCATCATTACTAACAATAGCATTAGCTACCTTTTTCTTTTCCTCGATCATTTCATCAATTCTTTCCTCTAAGGTTCCCAAAGTGACAAATTTATGCACGAAAACATTTTTTTGTTGACCAATTCTAAAAGCGCGATCAGTTGCTTGATTTTCCACCGCAGGATTCCACCAACGATCGAAATGAAAAACATGATTTGCTTTGGTTAAAGTAATCCCCACTCCCCCAGCTTTTAGGGATAAAATAAATACGGAAGGTTCTGTTTCGGGATGTTGAAATTCTTCGATCATTTGTTCTCGTTTTGGTTGAGAAGTCCCCCCGTGAAGATAATAGGTATTATAGCGAAAAGTTTGTTTGAGGTACTTTTGTAAGGAGTCACCGATTTCAGTAAATTGAGTGAAAATTAGCAGACTATCTCCCTCTAAAATTACTTCTTCTAGCATTTCTCCCAAACGCTCTAACTTATGCGATCGCTCAGGAGTAAAAGCACTGTTATCCTGTAAAAATTGACGCGGGTGATTACAAATTTGTTTCAAGCGCATCAGGGTAGATAAAATTAATCCTTTGCGTTTTATTCCCTCCGCTTCTTCTAATTGTTTTTCCACTTCTTTGATGACAACTTCGTAGAGAGAAGCTTGTTCTTTAGTTAAATTACAATACTGTTTGTGTTCCACTTTATCCGGTAAATCTTTAATTATCTGCTTATCGGTTTTTACCCGACGCAGAATAAAAGGTTCCACTAATTTTTTGAGAACCGTGGACTGGAGACGATCATTTTGTTTTTGGATTGGCACTTCAAAAGCTTTACGAAATTGAGTTTCTTTACCTAAATAACCAGGGTTAAGGAAGTTAAAAATTGACCATAAATCAAGCAGTCTATTTTCTACTGGAGTTCCCGTTAATGCGAGACGATGTTGTGCAGATAAACTCAAGATTGCTTTAGTTTGTGCCGCTTTAGGATTTTTGATATTTTGTGCTTCATCAATTACTAAACGTTGCCAGGATTGCGAGTTAAATAATTTCAAATCCTTGCGAACTAAGGTAAAAGAAGTAATGACGATATCCTTGTGACTAGCTACTGTCTGAAATTCGTTCTCATTTTGATAGCGCTTACTACCATGGTGAATTAAAACCTGAAGATGGGGGGCAAATTTTTCAATTTCTTTTGCCCAATTTCCCACCACAGAAGTGGGTGCGACTAGCAGAGTTGGTAAAACATTATTATCTCCCTCTCTTTCCCCAATCAATCTAGCAATTACCTGTAGGGTTTTTCCTAATCCCATATCGTCAGCAAGACAACCATTTAACCCCAATTGTTCTAGGTATTGAATCCAGGCAACTCCGCGCTTTTGGTACTCCCGCAGCGTTCCTTGTAATTGGGGAGGATTTTCGATCGGTTCTAGTTGACTAGGATTTTGTAATTTCTCTAGCATAAAACCCAAAAATTCATCGGTTTTAACAATAATCTCCTCTGGGGATTCGGCAGCTTTTTTCATTAATTCAATCAGATTCATCTCAGGATTTTCCTGCTGATATTTCTGCCAAAAATCCAGCATTTGCTGCATTTTATTTTGTTCTAATTCTACCCATTGGCCTCGAAATTTAACTAAGGGTGTTTTGGTGTTAATTAATTGTTGCCATTCCTCTTGACTAATAGTTTCTTCACCGATGGCTAATTCATATTGATATTCAATGATGTTTTCGAGGCTAAAAATCCCTTTACTAACGGGGGTAGATTTGCCTGATTTAGAAGTGGTTTTTAGCCGAACTTTAGCGCGTTGACGACCTTGGGGAGTCCACCAAGCGGGAATAATTACCTTATATCCCGCATCTTCTAAAATCCAAGCAGTTTCTTTCAAGAAAGTAAAAGCTTCTGCAAGGTTGAGATAAAATCCCGTCGGTTTATCCGTTTCTAATCCTTGCCAAATGGGGGGATAAATACGGGCAGCATAACCCAAACTTAGTAAAATATTTTTGTCTAAATCTTGACCAAAATGCGCTCGTATGCTTGTTCTAATTTCGGGGACTGCATACCAATATTCGTCTAATTCTAATCGCAGGGAGGGGTCTTGTTTAGAGATGAGGATAAAGGTAATTTGCCACTGTTCAATATTATTTTCTGGCGCTTCCGTTAGTTTAAAACCAAGGCTAAAACTAGATATATTTTGGTCTCCTAGTAATTGCTGTCTCCAAGTTTGCCACTGTTGATATTTTTCTAAGGCAGCGGCAGTTTGCAGAAATCCAGCAGCCTTAGTCACAGAGAAGCAATCACCTATAATTGTCTCGCTAATTTTTTTCTCAAAACTGGCAGGAATTGCCGTATTAGTGACAAATTCATTGAGGAGACATTCGGAGAAGTGCCGGAGTAGGGTTTTGGGATCGTATAATTGTGGTGAAGCATGGGGATTTTCAGCACCAGCAAGACAAATGCGGGGAAGATATTCGAGATAGCGATCGAGATTGGTTTCGTAGGTTGCTGATATAATTTCCCAAAGAGGGTAGATGGCAAAGTTAGCGGTTTTCTTGTTATTTGTGGTTAATTCTCGATATTTAAAGGCAGGAATATAGTTATCTTTGAGAATTATTTCTTTAAAAGCTTGACTGTAGTGATACCAAAAAAGTAGATCTGCACCTAACTGAATCTCTGAGGAGTTGTAAAGACAGATAAAGTGCAGATCATTGAGCAGTTTAAGTACAGGATTAAGGGGATAACAATCAATTTGCCAAGATTGCCATTGGCTATTTTCTGGGGGTTCTTTTTCTAGATAACGCAGTAATTCTAAGGAGGGTAAAGGTTGATTCTCGTGACTAGGTAAAAGAAAGTAGCGGGGGACAAATTGCCGACTAAGAGGATTATAATTCGATTGAACTATTCCTAATTCTCCGGTGAGAAAGCTAGTTAATTCTTCTTTGCTTAACTGAAAAGGATGATAATTATTAGCAGTGGTGCGACTCTTTTTCGGGGTGCTAGTTTCTCCCCAAAGATAAAAGCTGCCCTTCTGAATAAATTCGTCCGTTAATTCAGGAATCCAAGTACCGTGAAGAATTTTCATGGTTTTTAATTAGTACAAAAGAACTTGAATGAGAGCAAGACTTAGCCTCTAGAAAAATTGTAGCGATTATGGGAGGATTCTCCACACTTTCCTGTTCTTATCCCTTTGGGAACCCAAAAGTCCTCTGGATCAGAGAAAAATATGATCAGCAAACTGAAAACTCAGATCTGATAAGCTGTTCGTAATTTAAATTGCTTGTTGAGACGAGGCAAGAGGCAAAAGGCAACAGTAAAGGGATTGGGGGAGGTTCGGCTAATCTAAGAATAAGCGGTTTAAATGCGTCTTAGCTTAACTGATACAGCCTTTCTGATCATCCCCGATGAAGTGTAACCTAA
Source organism: Microcystis sp. (assembly GCF_048564745.1). Classification (NCBI taxonomy): domain Bacteria; kingdom Bacillati; phylum Cyanobacteriota; class Cyanophyceae; order Chroococcales; family Microcystaceae; genus Microcystis; species Microcystis sp. Next base: position 14,012 of record NZ_JBLZRT010000085.1, on the reverse strand, counting down.
TTTGGTATCGACGACCGACTCCCAAAAACCAGAGACTTTGTACCTCACCATTAAGATAACTGCTATCAAAACGCGGATATCACTGCCAATAGAGTTCGGTTTTACCGTTATGGGATGAGCATTAACGGGGGTACTATTCTAGGTAAGGAATTTGTATCTAGTCAGTGATGAAGACGATGTTAAAGGGGTCTTTACCGAAATTAAGCGATATTTTCCCGCCGACTGACCATCAGGACCGGGAAACTTTCACCCCCAATGCTTTTTATCCTAATTTATCGGAATGGCTCAAGCGCTCGCAACTGAAAGCGGAAAGTGAATGGTTCGCAGCGATCGCATCTTTAGAAAATATCTTATTACAAAACCCAAATAATGCCGCCAGTCGGGGTTTAATTCTCTCCGGTCCGACGGCTTTAGTCAGAGAAAGCAAGGCTTTAACGGGTTTTAAATTCGGTGTTTTTACTGTTAAAGCTTTAAAACATTTACAATGGCCGGGTTTTCAATTGCCTTCTCAGGAAAAATCCGCCGCCGATGTTTCCCCGACGGAGATTCATGAATTGCCTCTCTTGCCAACGGATCCGATTGCTAATGAAAGATTTTGTCTGGTTTTTAGCGAAAGTTTCGCTCTTTTGCTGGTTTTAGGCGAGGATCAGTGGGGTTTGTCCTCTTTTCAATTTTCCTTTGATCCCGTCCTCACTCAGCAAGCTTGGCAGCAGTTGCGGCAACGATTAGTTAATCTGCGTTATCCGCAAATCGAGACTTTAGAGGCAATTATCGAGGCTAATGGCAGTCCCTCGCCGGATTATCGTCTAGTTAGCCAATTTAGTCGCCAATTACTACAAAATTTACCCAACCAGTCTAACTTAGACCTGAAAAAAACGAAATCGTCTATCAATGCCGAAATCACTCCCCCAAAGGAAGATAATTCTAATTTAGAATCGGGTTGTGATTTGGAATTATTGCGCGCTTTAACCCACGAAATTCGCACCCCTTTAACCACCATTCGCACCATTACCCGATTATTATTAAAACGGGCAAAAGTAACGGAAGATGTGCAGAAATATCTAGAAACAATCGATTTAGAATGTAGTGAACAAATTCAGCGCATGGAATTAATTTTCCGAGCGGCAGAATTGGGTATTAATCCTCTGGGGGATAAACCGATTCAATTAATTCCAATTGCTCTAGAAAAAGTCTTTCAAGATAGTATTCCCCGGTGGCAAAAACAAGCTAAACGGCGCAATGTCAATTTAGAAGTTAATGTACCGAAAAAATTGCCTTCGGTAATTAGCGACCCGAATTTATTGGATCAAATGTTAAATGGAGTCGTGGAAAAATGTACTCGCAGTATGGCTAGTGGTGGCCTGTTGCAAGTACATATATCAACGGCAGGAAATCAATTAAAAATGCAGTTCCAAACTCAGGTAAAATCGCCTAATCTTACTCTCAAAGCTTTAGGAAAAGTCCTAATGTTTCAACCAGAAACCGGTAGTTTAAGTCTGAATATGAAGGTGACTAAAAACCTTTTTCAAGCTTTGGGAGGTAAATTTATTGTGCGTGAAAAACCCGAAGAAGGTGAGATTTTAACCATTTTCTTGCCCCTCGGACGCATTAAATAAGTTGGGATTATTCTGAATTTTTCATCTTTAAAAATAGGCAAACTTGCCAAGAGTATGCTATACTAGGGCAACAAATATTATTGATAGTTGCCATGGAAAAAACTGTTTTAATTTTAGGTGGCACTGGTCGCATTGGTCAAAGTGTCGCCCTAGATATTATTAATCATACTGCAGCTAAAATTATTATCACAGGACGCAAGGAAAAATCCATTAAATTACTGCCAAGAATGCAGTTTTTGGCTTTAGATTTAGAAGAAATAGACAAGCTTAGACAGGCAATTAAAAATAGTGATTTAGTTATTCATTGTGCCGGTCCCTTTCATTATCGCGATGGCAGGGTAGTAAAAATTTGCATCGAAGAAAAAGTCAATTATATTGATGTTAGTGATCATCGTTCTTTTTATCAAAAGTTAATCCCCTATCGAGAATTAGCGATAAAAGCGGGAATAACTGCTGTGGTTAATACGGGAATTTTTCCCGGTATTTCTAATAGTATAGTGCGGGAGGGAGTCGAACAGTTAGATAGGGTAGAAACGATCCGTTTAAATTATGCCGTAGCCGGTTCAGGAGGTGCGGGATTAACCGTGATGCGGACTACTTTTCTCGGCTTAAAAAAGCCTTTTTTAGCTTGGATTGAGGGACAATGGCAAGAGATTAAACCCTATACTGCTAGAGAAGTAATTGACTTTCCCGCTCCTTTGGGTAAAACTGGTGTTTATTGGTTTGATATGCCAGAAACCTATACTTTTGCTGAATCTTTTCAAGCGCAAAATGTGATCACAAAATTTGGTTCTATTCCCGATTTTTATAATCATTTAACTTGGATTACTGCCCATGTTTTTCCCGATGCTTGGGTAGAAAGTTCTCGGGGAATTGAGTTTTTTTCCCAAGTTAGTTATCGCATGACAGAAGTAACCGATAAATTTTCGGGAATTGGGGTAGCAATGTTAGCAAAAGTCGCCGGATGGCAAGGGCAGCAAAAAGCAGTTTATCAAGCAACTATGGTTCACGAAAACACTGCCCAAGCAGCGGGCTGGGGAACTGGCAGCGTGGCAGAATTAATCTTAGCGGCAAAACTCCAAAAAGCCGGGATTTATCCCGTGGAACAGGTGTTATCCACAGAACTATTCCATGCTACGATGAAAAAAAGAGGTATTAAACTCGATCGCTCCTGTGCAATTGTGGCTTAGAAGATGAAAAAAATCTGGCGTTACCTAGGGCTGTTTTGTTTAGTTTTGTTACTGACTTTATCCCCTATCTTCATGATAGCGGCCCAGAATAATCCTGCTAAACAAGGACAGGAAACACCCCTGGAAACTTTGGGAGAAGTTTTTCCCGTCATGCTTGATAATCAAGAACTTTTTACGATTCGGCAAGGAATAGGTTCTTTTTCAGCGCAAGAAAGAGCGAAATCGATTACAACCAGAATTGAAAAAATTGCCGATGACGATGCTCTTTCTCCTGAAGATTTAACGATAAAAATTGATCCTGAAGACAAAAACCCTTCGATTATTTTGGGAGATACAGTTATTGCTACTATTACTTCTAAAGATGCCAAATTACACTCAGTAAGTCAAGAAGTATTGGCCGAACGAGCTTTGGCAAAGATTAAAGCAGCCATTGTCCGTTATCGTCAAGAACGTCAACCAGATAACCTCTTAAAAGATGCAGCTTTGACGGTAAGTGCCACCTTGTCCACGGTCTTAATTTTCTGGGTAATAATTTTTATATCTTCGCGGGTTTTTCCCCAGATTCAGAGATTAATCACCTCCCTAGTTCCTGGGGTCGTATTCCAAAATTTTGAGATTATTAGTTCTAGGACAATAGGAATTTTTTCCCTAAGAGTTTTGCAATTTATCCGAACTCTAATTATTTTAACTATTCTCTATTTTTATTTAACTTTTGTCCTTCGTCTTTTTCCCTGGACTAGAAAATTTGGTGATGGTTTTCTGCAATACTTTTTTAGTGCTTTGGAAGTTATTTCCCAAGAGATAGCAAAATATTTACCCAATATTTTTATTATACTGATAATTGTTTTTATAACTCACTATCTGTTGAGAGCAATTAAACCATTTTTCACTGGATTGGAAAGAGAAAATTTAGTAATTAATGGTTTCTATCCCGATTGGGCAAAACCAACCTATAATTTACTGTCACTGCTGATAATTGCCTTAGCTATAGTCATCGCTTTTCCCTATCTACCCGGATTTAATTCTCCTGCTTTTCAGGGGGTGTCGGTATTTTTAGGGGTACTATTTTCCTTGGGTTCCACCTCTGCTATCGCTAACGTGGTGGGGGGAATTATCCTCATCTATACCCGCTCTTTTCAACTAGGAGATAAAATTTCTATTGGTGATGTTATTGGAGATGTGATTGAAAAAGGATTATTAGTCACCCGTATTCGCACACCGTCTAATAGAATTATCACGATTCCTAATTCATCGCTGTTAAACACTAATGTGATTAACTTTACTGTCTCTCAACGGGAATTCAAACAGCCTTTAATTTTGCAAACCACAGTCACTCTCGGTTATGATTTACCTTGGCGTAAGGTTCACGCAACCCTGAAAGAAGCAGCCTTAGCCACCCAATTTATTGTCTCAGAACCTGCTCCTTTTGTCTTGCAAACCAGTCTCGATGATTTTTATGTCAGCTATCAGCTAAATGCCTACACCGATCATCCTAGCAAAATGGTGTATATTTATTCTGAATTACATCAAAATATTCAGGATAAATGTAACGAAGTCGGTATCGAAATTATGTCTCCTCACTACAAGGCTCTCCGGGATGGCAATCACAGCACTATTCCTGAAAATTATCTGCCGGAAGATTATCAAAGTCCTGCTTTTGGTATTCAGTCAAATTCTCAGAAGTAATAATTTTCCTAATAGCTTTAATCCCATTTGTCAAGCACTTTTGAGTTATTGTTGATAATTCTTCACCAAATTCACAGTTAATAGCAGGAATAAATATTCCCCAGGCCCTGGGACTTTGTTGATAAATTGCTTGAGTTAATGCTAATAAAGAAGCAGGACTTTCTGCATGACCGAAATTATTCCATTCCGTAACTGCCGCTAATTTTTCTATCTGGATATCAGTTTGATTAGATAATACCGCATCAACAAAAATAACTAGGGAAGCATCAGCTATATCGGCTGCTAACTCAGGAGTCAATTGATGGGTAGCGATGACTTGCACATGAGGCAAATTCTCCTCAGCGATAATTTCGGCTATTCTCACTCCCACTCCGTCATCATTTCTTAAAGTATTACCATAGCCGATGAGCAGTATTTTAAAATTATTCATGGTTATAGCAGTTATCTTAATGATGAGGTAAACAGTTCTCGTTTTGGGGAGTCGGTGGTCGATATCAAATTAGATTACACTTCATCTTGATGAGAAACGCTGTAAAATAAGTATAGGATATCTGGGATGATCTCGATACACAGCTTGACCTAATCGATAAATTAACTGAGTCTGGTAAGAAAACTTAAGCCTTGATAGTAGTTTCTTGATGAGAAAAAATTATGCTAAGGAAGGGTCATGAAGACTATCTCTTTTCTCTCACCCAGAAATCATCTTTAGGCGAACCAGAAAATACTGATATTCAATTAAGTCTAGAATTTAGTCTAGCTATGGGGAGAATTGCCTATTTAAGCGACTTTTTTCCCTAAAATGACTACATCAGCCAGAAAATCGTCTAGTTCGGCAATTTGAGGTAAATAACCCCATCGTTGAAAGCCGAATTTTTCAAAGAGACGAATACTGGCCTGATTGTGGGCAAAAATAATACAGATAAGATTAGATATACCCAATTTTGGACAGCAATTCAGGGCATATTCTACTAATAATTTACCGATTCCACGACCTTGATAATCGGGGGAAATATATAAACTAACCTCTGCCGTTTTTTGGTAAGCGACACGACCATAAAACATCTGTAAACTCAGCCAACCCACCACCCGACCTTCGAGCACTATTACCCAGATGGGATACTGTTCAGGATCGTGCTTTTTAAACCATTCTCGCCGACTTTCGAGGGAAATAGGCTTTAAATCTGCGGTTGCCTTGCGAGTGGGAACAGCAGCATTATAAATCTCGATAATTGTTGGTAAATCTGTTTCTTTAGCCTCGCGAATAATCATAGAATATCAAGTAAGATGAAGTATAACCTAATTTTGCCTTGTCTCCTAACTTCTGAACTCTCCTATATCTCTCAATCTTACCTTAAAATTGGGTTTGATAGCGGACGGTAAACTCATTCAAATTATAATCGTAGGAGAAGCGGATAAAAGACTGGGAATTAACTCGATAGACGGTTTCCAAATTGGGAAGAATATTAAAATCCGTTGCTCCGATCGCATTACTAACCGCATTCTCCACATCATACACGACTCCTTGAGCTAAGAGGGGAATTGCCAACTGAACCACTCCAAACTGAATTAATTGTTCTGTATTTTTTCCCTGTAAACCATTAAAAACCGACAGCAATTGTTCCCCCAACAGTCGAACGATTTCCCCTTGGCTGCGGGGGGGAGTGCTAGTTAATTTAACTAGAGGAGTATTAAGCAATCCCTCATCTTCACCTCTAGCAAAAGCCAATGCTTGTAAACAATTAGCGACTTTTTGTAATTCTGCATTTGTATAGTTTTCCTCTAGGGGAAAAGGTGGACTATCGGGACGAATTTGGCACACTTCATTGATGTTACGACCTAAATTTGGTAGCAAGCGATTTAATTCCCCTTCAACGCTGAGGGTGACATCGATCCTTTGAATGCGATTGAGGCTATCATCGGGAATTTCATTACTAGGAAAATCCCCCCCCGGACGGGAAATAGCAAAATCGCGAGATTGAGAAAATTCGCTGAGAATTGTTCGCAGTTGAATATCAACAAAGGGATTAAAAAGTCCCAACCCGCGACTAGAATCGAAAACAATAACATTTTGATTGCGTCGGTTAAGAAGAAAACGAGTATCGATGTAGCTAACTCGTCCTCGATCGAGATTAATTACTCCGTTGGTTTGTAATTTCTCTACTGGAGTGAGCGGACCGTTCAAGGTTAAAGCACCACTAAAATCAAATTGATACAAAGGTTCTTGTTCAATTGATAATCCTGCTAAAGACACTTGAAAATTATTTAAAACTGGAGTGATATTTGTCGTCTGAGGAATGTTGAGAGGCTGCAGCCAGCGACTCACTGGTTTATCTGTTTCTTGATTAATTTCTGCTGTGCGGGGAAGAAAAACTTTACCCCTAGAAAGACGCACATTACCCCCGATAATTGGTTGCTGAATTGTTCCCGTTATCATAGCATTCCCAGCAATTAATCCTCGATAAAGGCCATTAATTGCTATATCTCCCTCTTGAATATTAATTGTTAAGGGATTAGGATTATTTTTGAAGGCTTGAAAGAAAGGTAAAACTCCCACCACAGAAATTTGTCTGTCAGCGATCAAGCCTTGTAATTCCTCTACTGTTAAGTTTTCAGGGGTTAACCCAATGCGGCCATTTACGGTTAAAATCTCTGGAAAAGCAACACTGCGGATAGCGGCATTATCGAGAGTAACTATACCATTTGCTTCTAAATCTTTGATTTTTAAACCCTCTTTTATATCTAATCTTCCCGTCGCTGAAAGAAGTACCTCTCCCTCACCGTTAACCCATTCAATGGTGTTTTGACTGATAGCTTCAATTAATTTGAGTGCATCGGTTCCCAATTTTGCTTGGATTTTTAATTGATCATTACCCGGTAGGGGAGGATAGGGAATGCTGGCATAAAGTTGGATTGATTCCGAGGAGGTTGTCCGCAAATCAAAACGATACTGATTATAGGTAAATAAACCAATTATATCCTGATTAATATTTTGGGCATTAATTGCACCGTCAATAAAGGCAAAGTTACCCTGAATACGAGGATTTAATAAAGTTCCTGTAATTTGTCCTTGAGTTTTTAGACTACCGGATACATCCAAGGGAAACTGGACGAAATTTCTCAAGAGATCGAGAGAAAGATTTTCCACAGCAAAAGTTCCCTCTACTTTTTTTAAGGAAAAATCACCCGCTAAAAATACGGAAGAATCTCGTGATTTTAATCTAATCGGTTCTATCCTGAGCAACTGACGATTTAAGTTAAGATTAATTGTTACTTCATCAATCGGAATTAATTGGGTATCGGTGGTGACAATTCCCAGAGGGTTAACAATATTTACCGTCGGTCTTTGTGGTCGCCATTCCCATCGATTGCCCTGAAATTGTACGCTAAGATCGGGATTTCGTAAAGTCCCAATTAAGGCTATATTTGCTTGATAACGGCCGCGAAAATCTAGTTCAGAAGGTATCCCGACTACCCCTCTTTTACCTGCTAATTGCTGGATTATTTCTTCAATTTTTGCCCGCAAATTTACCTGTTGTGCTAGGGACGCTTCGGGATTACCTACTCCTAGTGTACTAAGTTGAATAGTCTGGTTATTCTCCGAGGAGAAAAGGTTGATTAAACTGGTTAAATCATAGATACTAGCAACTGATAATAAATCTTGAATATAACCTTGATCTACCCTGAGTTTAGCTTCTATTGCTTGGGTTTGCCAATTAAATAAACCTTGCAGATTATATTGACTTGCACCCGCTTGTAAACTCCCCGCTTGCAGTTGGACTATGGAATCCCGATAAACCAAATTTGCCGTTAATTTTTCCCCAATTAAGTTACCTAAACTAGGTTGATTAATCTCTAGTTGTCCTTGTCCCTGTAAGTTAAATAAATTGATGTCTAGATTAGCATTCATCTGTCCAGCAATAATCCCTGGAATATTATAGGCTGCCGTTGGAGATATTTTCAGGATTTCTAGGGGAAAATTGGCAATCTGAACATTTAAATTTTCTCCGCTTCGTTTAGCTGTTGCTAGAAAAGGAGTCTTATTTCCAAAAGCTTGGCGAATATTTATCCCTAAGGGAAGATAGGGCAGCAGACAATTCTTTTGTTGACAAGGATCGAAAGTTAGGTCAATAATGTCCTGATTTCCCCGCAGATTTAAACTAATATTTTGACCAATTCCTGCTTGCATACTTCCTTTTAAGATAGGTTCAAAGGGTCGATCATTAATGCTAAAGTTAGCTAAATTTATATCTCCTTTGATTTGTATATTTCCCACTTTTTGCCACGCAGTTAAGAGATTTTTTCCTGTGATTTTTCCTTGAAATTCTCCGAACCCTGTCAGTGTCGATTCTCTGGGTTTCAAACGAGGATCGATCGGTAAAAGCGATATAATCTGATCTAAGGGTATAGTAGAAAAGTCAGTTTTTGCCTGTAGATTTAAGTTAACCTCAGCGATATCAGGTTGACTGGTAAGATTAGCTAAAAGAATATTTCCGCGCACATCAAAGCTATTTTCTCCCCACTGTGCCGAAAGATTATTAACCTGAATCGGTGTTACTCCCTGCCAAATTTCTTGAATGTTTCCCGCTAAATTGGCCTTAAAATCTAAGTGAGGAATCGAGATTGATTTTATTCCTGGTAATTGTCCTAGTACGGCAGCGGGATTAAGATTAGCGGCAATAATATCACTTTGCCATAAATTATTATTCAGTTGTCCCTTAGCTTTAATTTCTCCTTTAGCTACATTAATACGAGAGTTAAAAACTGCTTTGATACTGCTTAAGTTGAGTCGTTTTTCTAGCAGGGAGTCGAAAATAGTTTGGGCATTTCCTGTTGCTTGAAACCTGGTTTGGTAAATATTCAAAGGTATGGGAATATTAGTCTGAAAATTCTCTAAACTACTGAGAATATTAAAAATCCCGTTGTTTAACTGAATATCAGTATTAATCGTATTATTATCCACTAACAACCGAGTATTTACCCTAGCATTGACGGTGGACAAATTAGGGATTTTTCCCGCTAGTAAATTATTGATTGCACCAGTGAAATTGACTTGTGTTTTTCCTAGACTAACAGGAATATTTATCTTGGGTAAAAACGGATTTAAGTTAATGCCTGCCGTATTAACTATACCACTTAAAATACCTTGTTCCAGTTGGGCTGTCGTTCTTAGAGATTGACTATTGACAAATAACTGTATATCTCCTTCTCCGCGCCAAGTTTGTAAATCCGTTAAAGTACCGCTAATCAGAGAATTTATTCTACCAGCAAAGTTAATTTTTGTCTTGCCTAAACTGACGGGAACTGTTAAATTTTCCACTAGAGGATTGAGACTAATTCCCCCAGTGTTAACTGTTCCTGTCAGGAAACCTCGATTCAGTTTAGCTGTGGCAATTAAAGGATTATTATCTACTAATAACTCCATATTCCCTTGACCTTGCCAACTGCTGAAAATATTATTTTTATTATTCAGTAATTCCCCTAAATAACCCTGTAAATTAATTTGTGATCGCGTTAATTTAACCTGGGTTGGTAAGTTAGGCAATAGGGAATTAATCGGCAATCCCGCTAAGAAAGCGTTAGCCTGAAGATTTCCTTGCAATACTTGACTATTGACGAAAATTGTGCCTTGTTTACCGCTAATTCCTAAGTTAGCAATTCCGTTTAAAGTATTAATATTAAGTTGGTCAATTTTGCCACTAAATTGAATATTAGCTGTCTCTAAATTTAAGGGTTCTAAGGTTTCTAGGTAGGGGCAAATACTATCTAAATATTGACAAACAAGAGGCACAAAAGGAGTCAATAAAAAGTTATTGCCCGTGATTTTTGCCTGGACTAATTTGCTGGTAAAATCACCATTACCATTAACCTGTAGTTTGCCGCCATTTGTTTTAATGACCGTATCGGTTAAATTTATTTTGTTGCCCCCTAAAAATACTTTACCCTCCCCGGCAACATTGAGTAATCCTGACTGATTAACCGTGGGTATTTGCCAATTAATTAATAATTGTGGCAGTCCTAAACTACCCCTAGCTTTAATATTAGCTTGCAGATCATTTATATTAATTTTAGCGGGAATTGTCGCGAATTGAGATAAGATTTTTCTCGTGGGAAAATGCGCTTGTAAATTCAAATTAATCGGCATTTTTGTCCCGTCAAGAGGTTGATTTTTTTGCAGGGATTGCAGAATATTTAACTGCAATTTTCCTTCCCCTTTAATTTCTCCACCTGCGACGGGTTTAATTTTAATTTTATCTAAATTAAGATTATTGAGATTTGTTTGAAAATTACTGGTTATTGATTTAATAGGAATTTGCTCAAAAATAATCGGTTTGCTGCTGCTAACGGTTCCTTTAATTAGAGGTTGATCTAATTTTCCCGTCACTTGAAAAGTAGAGCGTGCTTCTCCCCGTAAATCTAGAGGTGATTGCAGATAAATAATTCTTAAAAGCTGTTGTAAATCCACCGATTCTAGAGCGACATTGAGATGATAACCAGTTTGCCAATTTACTTCTCCTCTCACCTCAGTTTTAATCTTGCCAATAGTTGCGCTCGCCTGTTCAACTAATACTTTGTCTCCCTGTAAATTTAACTTAGTTGTTAGCTTAATTGGATACTGAAAAGGTTGGAATTTTCCCGCTACTTCCGTCACCTGAAAATTGCCATTACCTTGACTTTGATTTAGCTTTGCCCAACTGGGAATATTGAGAGCAATATTAGCATTTACTTGTCCTTGATTTAATTGAAAATTGCGATTAGGAATTAAAGTTAATAGTTGACTTAAGTTTAAACGGTCGATCTGAAGATTAGTTAGGCTTTCACCCGTTTTTAACGCCGTTTCTCCTTGAATTTTTACTTGACTTTTGAGGATTTCTGCGCTAAAATCGTAGGTGAGAGGCTGCCTTTGATTATCAATAAATCTTCCTTGACCATCGGCCTTAATTTCTATCGGTTTTTTCAGGGCATAGGGTTGGATAGTAATAGCTCCCTTCTCCACCTGAAAACCCAGATTTAACCTAATGGGTGCCTCCCGATCAAAGTTACTAGCTATTTTTTCTAAATTATCGAGCCATTGACCATTTTTATCCTGATCGAGATAAATACTGGGATTAATTAACTTGACATCAACCGGCAGCGGCAGACCTAAAAGTAAGGGCAGCGGATTTAATCCCAATTCGATCGCATCAATAGATAAACTATCGGCAGAATTGGCCGTAGCTGGAATTGCCGATTTACCGATACGAATGCGATTAAAATAAAAGCCCTCTATCTTACCTACCCTGACGGGTCTGTGCAGCATTTCACTGAAGATATTGTCTAAAATTGGGGTGAGACGTTCATAAACTAAATAACGAGTCGTAAAATAGCCAAGGGAGGTAATTCCTAGGAGAGTAATTCCCCCGACAATTAAAGTAGAAGGCCGGCGGACAAATCGACCGATACTCAGAAAAAGATTAGGACGAGGAGAAGGATCGCCGGGGGAATTACTCATAATTGTTTACCTCACACACACCAAAGAAAGGGCAATGGCTCACCAGAGCTAATGAACTATGTTGACATCTTCACCGCAGCACTGATAGTCCTCAATCGATTAATTGCAATTTTTTAGGCAATTATTGGGTTTAAATCCTGTGAGGAAGTCAAGGGATGCGGCCAATTAAAAGCCTCTCTCCCCATCTTAGCCTAAGACTGAAATGGCTGGCTAAAATTTTCGACAATCCGCCAAAATCTCGCCACTTTCAACAGCCAACCGAATGAATATTGATCACCCCACCAGTTCAAGCAGAATATTGCTCGGATCAATAGGTTCGGAAATTGAAGATAGAGAGAAAACTTGTGCGGACAGACAACAATCCGGCGCAGTCTGGAACAACAACTGGAAGCATTCAGTCTTAGAATATTGGGATTAGCACGTCTATTATTTTTACTGCAAAAATCGTCTTATAGATAAAGATCATGAAAGCCAGATTATCGATCGCCCTAACCGCCCTAATGACCTTGGGCATAACTGCCACACCAGCGGCCAACTTTGACGAACAGGACATCGAGCAGAGCCAGATAGTAGCGATCGCTCGTCCCTACGGAGGTAATAAATTTGACCTGCTAGTATTGGAACAAATCCAGGGAAAACAGAAGTGTTGGAGCGAAAGCGGCTCAAATCCCGTCATGATCGACCCGCTGCTTCTCAACTTTGACTTTACCGGCATTTGTCGCCGCGCCACCGATAGTAATGGTTATTCTATCCGTCTCGATGGCCGGGATTTTGGGCTAGATTACATCCTGCGTATTGTGGAACGCAATGGCGAATTATACTTAGTGGGAACTCCCCGGGATGCCCGCAGACCGGAATTAGTGGTGGGAAGAACCCGAGGAATGCAAACAGGATTTATGAAAATTATCCTCGAACCGGGTTGGAGATTCAGCCGTCGTACTTTCCAAGGCAAAAGTTTAGGCCACTTCTACTTTAGCGGCAAAGAAACGGAAGTTCTCGCAGCCACCGGCAGACCTCCCGTCAGCGAAACCACTCCTCCCCCCACTTCTGGGGCCAGTTTTCAGGATATTAGCGGCGATATCTATAAAACTGAGATTGAAAAAGCGATCGCGCTTGGGGTAGTGGCTGGTTTTAAAGAAGATAACACCTTCCGCCCCGAAAATCCCGTCACCAGGGAACAATTCGTCTCGATGATTATTGAGGGGATGGGAACTGTCACCAAAATTAACCTAGAAGATATTCCCCCCGGCAGCGGCAGTTTTAACGACGTAGAAGCGACGCGCTGGAGTGCCAAAAAAATCCAATGGGCCCGGGCCAATGGTATTGTTGCCGGCAAAGCTAACGGCGAATTCCGTCCCACCGACCCCATCACTAGGGCCGAATTGATGGCGATTCTCAAACAGGCCGCCACCTACCTGAAAACTCAACAACAACAAGCCCCCGATTTAGCCCAAACTAAAACCCCCACCAATTTTTCCGATACTTCTGGTCATTGGGCCGCCAGTTTAATTACCCAGATGTCGGGATTTTGCGCTGTGGCCTCTCCCTTGAACGAACAGGGTAGTGCTTTTGTACCAAATGATCCCGCCCGTCGTAACTACGCAGCAGCCGCCATCGTCCGTACCCTCGATTGTGTTAAAACCGCCAAAAAATAAGTAGGGTTTGCGGCAAAAAGTTTTTCCTAGGGGTAGGTTGTGGGGTTTCAGCCATTTTTAGGGGGTCAATTACCTAATTTTCAGGGCAAAAGTCCCCCAATTTTCCCCCCGCTCACTCCCAGTCCCAGAACTTTTTGATCTCAAAAAGGCCTAAAGATAAGTAGGTAGGCGTTAAAAGTTGTCAGATGCCCCCCTTATTAAGGGGGGATTAAGGGGGGATCCCCCCGCCTATCGGCACCCCCCTTATCAAGCTATCCATTAGTCACATCTTTCTTAACATAAAATTTGACAAAAAGAGAAAAGTGTGCAAGATGGCTCAAGGGGGTTCTATGGGGGGACTAATTTGATGAGATAGTTTCCAAGTCTGGCTGATATC